>CAYUKE010000358.1:0-3352 GCA_964445185.1 uncultured Geminicoccaceae bacterium | reverse complement strand
ATGCGCGCCGACTTCCGGTGCGGCCGGCCGACGCCGTACCCGCCCTCCTCCATGGCGAAGAGGATGCGCCGGTGGACCGGCTTGAGCCCGTCGCGCACATCCGGCAGCGCGCGCGAGACGATGACGCTCATCGCGTAGTCGAGGTAGGAGCGCTTCATCTCCTCCTCGATCGGCACGACATCGAACGACTTGGCGAGGGTCTCGTCGACCAAGGTTGCGCTGACCTCCCATGAGTGCCGCAAGCCGTGCGGCGGCGCCGAAACAAGGCGTTTCGTCTAGCAGTTCGCTTAAGTGCGGTCGAGGGTGGCGGCGCCGTAATAGTGCCAGAGGAAGATGGCGGCGCAGCCACGCCATGGCCGCCACGCCTCCGCCACCTCCCGAGCGGCGCGGCCGTTGATCCTGCCGGGAAGACCCTTGAGCCTGACCAGCGCCTCGCGGATGGCGAGATCGTCGGCCGGAAAGATGTCGGCGCGGCCGAGCGCGAACAGCAGGTAGATCTCGGCGCTCCAGCGACCCAAGCCTTTCAAGGCCGCGATCGTGGCGATCGCTTCCTCGTCGTCGGCATCGGCAAGTGCGTCGAGATCGACGCGCCGCTCGGCGACGGCCTCCGCGAGGCCGCGCGCGTAGTCGCTCTTGCGCCAGCTCAGCCCGCAGGCGCGGCACTCACGATCGCCGAGCGCCAGGACCGCCGCCGGCGTCACCGCCTCTAGCCGGCCTTCCAGCCGGCCCCAGATGGCGGCCGCGGCGCGGGTCGAGACCTGCTGGGCCACGATGATGCGCAGCAGCGTGGCGAAGCCCGGCGCGCGCACGCGCGGCTCGGGCGGGCCGACCGCTTCGAGCCCGCGGGCGATGTCCGGATCGGCAGCGGCAAGCGCGGCGAGACCTTCCGCCAGCCGCGGGGCGTCGAGGGGAACGACGGGCATGATCATTGTTTCTTTTTTCGAGCACACCACGTTCTGTGCCGCAGGCGATAGGCCGCGTCGAGGTTCCCATGCACGTTTCCCGCCGCGCGATGGTC
Source organism: uncultured Geminicoccaceae bacterium (assembly GCA_964445185.1). Classification (GTDB taxonomy): domain Bacteria; phylum Pseudomonadota; class Alphaproteobacteria; order Geminicoccales; family Geminicoccaceae; genus JAAAPF01. Next base: position 2,334 of record CAYUKE010000358.1, on the reverse strand, counting down.
ACGAGCTTGCTCGCCGGGGCGGCGAGTGCCCGCGCCGCCGACGCGCCCTTCGCAGACAGGCGTTGGGAGCGGCGCCTGTTCTTCATCTTCGCACCGCGCGAGGGTGACGGCTTCCGCCTGATGCGCGCCGAGACGCGCACCCCCAAGTTCGGCCGGCGCGACCTCGACCTGATCGAGGTCGTCGGCGGCGAGGTGCGGGTCAACGGCACGGGTGTGGAGACGCCCACGGCGGCGGAGCTACGGCGGTTCTACGGCGTCGGCGCCGGCACCGAGGCGGTCCGCCTGGTCGGCAAGGACGGCCTGGTCAAGCTCGAGCGCGGCGGGTTCGTCGGGATGGACGAGGTCTATGCCCTGATCGACACCATGCCGATGCGCCAGCAGGAGATTCGCGAACGGGGCGGCTAGCCGGTGAGCGCGGTCACCTCCCGGCCGCGCCGGCGAGGTCTAGACCGAGGGCGTCATCGCAACCGGAGGACCGCCATGATCGCCCGCTCCGTGCTCACCACCGCGCTTCTCCTCACCGCATTCCAGGCCAGCGCGCAGCAGCCCGAGTACTACAAGCCCTACTACCTGACCTACGCTTGCAATGTCGGCGGTCAGCAGGCCGAGATGGTGATGGAGGTGACGCCGTGGCCCGGCGACGCCGGCGCCAGCTACGAGCCCGGCCCCAACCCCGACATCACCGGCGCCTGGGCCTGGGGCTACAGCTACTACACCAAGGGCTACGTCACCGCCGGCGCCTACACCTACCAGTTCGAGGGCGACAGCTTCGGCGCCATGTTCTGGCTCAACAGCGACACCCAGTTCGACCGCTTCGACGCCCATTTCGAGCATGACGCCAACGGCATGACCATCATCGTCGACCCGATCATGCAGCGCGAGCGCTACGGCCGGCACTACTGCCAGCTCATCGGTCGCCGCGACTGAGGTTCGACCATCGCGCGGGTTGCTCGCCGCTTCAACGTCCTATCCCTCTGGCGTCATTGCCGAGGACGCCATTCGATGGACGACGAGCGCGAGCGACAGCGCGTCGACGGCCGCCAGGTCGTCGAGCTTTACGAGCCGGGCGAGCTTGAGCCCCAGCACCAGCGCCAGCTCGACCGCATCGCCGAGATCGCGCGCAATGTCCGCGCCACCTGGTTCCTGCTCCTCGGTGTCCTCGCCTTCGCCGGTGTCACGCTGCTCGGCGTCGAGGACGCCGACTTCTTCGCCTATGGCCGGCAAACCAGCCTGCCGCTGGTCGGCGTCGAAATCCCGACCCGCAGCTTCTTCTGGACCGCGCCGCTCCTGCTCGCGGCGCTCTACGTCTACTTCCATTTCCAACTGCGCCAGCTCTGGACGGCGCTCAGCCCCGAGGCCGTGCCCGAGACGCTGAACAACCGGCGGCTCATCGACATCGTCCACCCCGGGCTGATCACCGAATGGGGCCTGCGGCAACGCTGCCGGGCGTGGCGGACGCGCGGCGCGCTCGACATCCTGCAGGGCGGCGTCGTCGTGCTGCTCGTCTGGGTGACGACGCCGGTGGTCCTCGCCTTCTTCTGGTGGCGGGCGATGCCGGCGCACGAGGAGTGGCTGACGCTCGCCAACGCGGCGACGCTGGGGCTCGCCGCCTTCGTCGGCCGCAGCACGTGGGTCGAGGCGAAGCGGCGCCTGCGCGACCGCCGCCCCGGCCGAATCCTCGGCGGCGCGTTGTTCACCATCGGTGTGGCCGGCTGGCTCGTCGTCGTGTCCGCGTTGGGCCTGATCTCGTGGCGCCGCACCGAGGGCGGGCTCGACCACTACGCCGACGCCGCGGCGCGGTGGTGGAACAGCACGGTGGGTCACCGCGCCCTAGTTCCGGACGCGCAGGATGGAGCTTGGCGCAGCGACCACCATCCGGGCGTTGCGGCCTGGATCAATGCCGCACGAGCGCACCAAGCGAGCTTCGTCGATTCCGAGATGCGCTGGTTCGCGCCCGAGCGCCTGTGGGCCCTGGCGCCCGTCGACCTCGTCGGCGTTCAGCTCGTGCCGCGACCGGCCGACTGGCGGGATCACGACGTCGCCCGCGAAGCCTTCTTCGATGCCTGGTGCGCGCGGAAGGCCCTCAGCTGCGCCGTGCTGAGCGCCGCCGAACAGGATGCGCGCAACGTCGCCTGGGGCGAGGAGCGCCGGGCGGCACGCGCCGATTTGCCGACGCTCTCGCTCGCCGATGCCGACTTGCGCGGCGGCGATCTGGCCGCCGCCTTTGCGCCGACGGTCGACCTCCGCGAGGCGCGGCTGGAGGGGGCGGACCTCGTCGCGGCGCGGCTGGAGGGGGCGCACATAGGGGCGCCGAGCCTGAGCGCGTCGGAAATC
>CAYUKE010000357.1:0-3359 GCA_964445185.1 uncultured Geminicoccaceae bacterium | reverse complement strand
GCGGACGAAACGGTCGTTTACGCCGCATTCGCGAATGGGACCGATCGGCTCTGGCCGAGCATTGGCGTGAGGTGGCGCTTCTGCGACTGCGTTCGCATTTCCTGCCATGCGCCGCATGTGCTCACCATTGGCAGCGGTCGACGGGGGAGCGCGAGATTTCCAGGTCTTTTCGACGATTGCCGACTGCTCGCGGCGCCCTCCAAGGGGCCCCGAGATACCTTGACTTGGGTTTCAGCCTTCGAACCTCATCGCTCCACGCGTTTTCGGATCCGAAGCCAAGAGCGCGGCCACGGCAAGAGAGGCAACAGGGCGGCGGCCTCGATCATGACGGCTCGCCCGCTCTTTGTGCCGTGATCTCAAGCCCGAGATAGGCGCGTGTCGCTTTGTGCAGCTCCATCACCAGCAGGATCGACAATGCCATTGCCAGCAACGTCGCCCAGTGCTCCAGCGGCACCGGCTGGATATGCAGCACGTCGCCGATCCAGGGCGTGTACATCGCGCCAATATGGATCAGCTGCGCCGCAAGGGTGCCGATCACCAGGAGCCGGTTGCGCATCAAGCTGTGGCGGAACGCCGAACGGGTTTCCGACCGGCAGTTGAAGACGTGGACGTTCTGGAACAGCACCATCAGCAGCAGCGTGCTGTTGCGCGCTTCCTCGATCGTTAGGCCGCTCTGGAGCAGCCACTGAAACAGCAAGAACGCCACCACGCCCATGACGAGAGCCGAGATCATCACGCGTTCGAGCATCAGGCGGTTGAACACCGGCTCCTGCGGCGGCCGCGGCGGGCGTCGTAGTTCGTTGCCCTCGCCAGGCTCGAAGGCGAGCGCCACATCCTGGATGCCGTTGGTCACCAGGTTGAGCCACAGGAGCTGCACGGCCAAGAGCGGCAGCGGCAGATTGGTAAGCAGCGCCAGGGTGAACAGCACCAGCTCCGCCGCGCCGGTGGAGATCAGCAGAAAGGTCACCTTGCGGACATTGGCATAGGCGATCCGTCCCTCTTCGACGCCGCTGACGATGGAGGCGAAATTGTCGTCCGTGATGATGATATCGGCACTCTCCCGCGCCACATCCGTTCCGCTCTTGCCCATCGCGACGCCGACCTGCGCGGCCCGAAGCGCCGGCGCGTCATTGGCACCATCGCCGCTAACTGCCACGAAATAGCCGTCGCGCTGCAGCGACTGCACGATGTCGAGCTTCTGCTGCGGCTCGACCCGCGCGAACACCCGCGCTTGGCGTACAAGCTGGTTGGCCTCCGCCTCGTCGTCGCACCGTTTCAACGCACGGCCCGTGACGACTTGGTCTTGCGAGTGAATGAGATCCAGTTCCTTGGCAATGGTTGCCGCCGTCGTCGGGTGATCGCCGGTTACCATGGCGACCTCGATGCCAGCCGCCCGGCACGCCGTCACCGCCGACTTCGCCTCTCTGCGCAAGGGATCGATGATGCCGACCAGACCGAGGAAGGTGAGCCCCGACAGATGCTCCTCGGAGAAGACCTCGTCCGGGCCGAAGCCGATGGCGCCGCTGGCCAAGGCGATCACCCGATAGCCCTCGCTGGCCAGCGCTTCGGCCTGCGCCTCGATCATGGTGCGGTCGAGACTGGACGATCCGTCCGGCATCGCCATGCCACTGCAGAAGGGGAGGAGCCTCTCCACCGCACCCTTGACGAAAGCCTGCCGTTGCCCGTCGACCTCGTTCAAGCTGCTCGAGAACTGACGCTCGGATTCGAAGGGAATGATGTCGATCTCGGCGCAGGCAGTTACGGCTTCGGCACGAACGAACCCGGCCTTGTGCGCCATCACGAGGAGCGCGACGTCGACGGCATCGCCATAGCTGACCCAAACGCCGTCGCGATGGCCGAGGAACCCCTCATTGGCCAGCACCGCCGCACGGCAAAGCCGCGCCAGCATCGCCTGGCCCTCCGGCGAGGGGCTTCCTGTCGGCGCTAGCACCGCGCCGCTCGGCTCCAGCGCGTCGCCGGTGATCTCCCAAGGATCGCCGCCGCAGGGAAACACGATCCGCGTCACGGCGAGCCGGTTTTCCGTCAGGGTCCCGGTCTTGTCGGTGGCGATGAAGGTGCAGGAGCCGAGAGACTCGACCGCAACCAGGCGCCGCACGATGACGTTGCGCTTGGCCATCCGCTGCATGCCGACGGCTAGCGCCACGGTCAGCGCCACCGGCAGGCCTTCGGGAATCGCCGACACCGCCAGCGCCACCGCCATCAGAAAGACTTCGTCCAGCGGCGTGCCGCGTGAGAACGCGATGGCCGCCATCACCAGCGCCGAGACGCCCACCGCGACGGCAATTCTGTGGGTGAACCTCTCCATCCGCACCAGAAGCGGCGCCTTGGTTGACCGTCTCGCCAAGACGCTGGCGGCAATCTCGCCAAGCATAGTGTTGAGGCCGGTGCTGACAACGATGCCGCGCTCGCGCCCGCGCGTGACCATCGTGCCCGCAAACGCCATGTTCACCCGATCGGACAGCGCTGTGTCAGGCGGCAACGCGGCCTCGGCGTTCTTCGCCACCGCGACGGATTCGCCGGTGAGCAGCGCCTCGTCGACCTCAAGACCATGCCCCGATGCGAGCCGGAGATCGGCGGGCACCTTATCGCCTGACTCGATCAGCACGATATCGCCGGGGACGAGATCCTCAGCGTCGATCTCATAGGCATCGCCGTCGCGCAACACGCGGGTCTTGGTCGTGACAAGCTTTGTGAGCGCCTCGGCGGCGCGCTGTGCAGAAGATTCCTGAACGGTTCCGATGACCGCATTGACGAGCAGCACGGCCGCTATGAACCCGGCATCCGACCATTCTTGAATGGCCAACGATACCACTGCGGCCGCAACGAGGACATAGATCAGCGGGCTGACGAATTGATGTAGAAACACCTGAACGAAGCTTGGCGGCTTGCTGCGCGGCAGGGCGTTTCGACCGAATCTCGCAAGTCGATCCGCCGCTTCGGCAATGCTGAGGCCGTGGCGGGAAGAGCCGAGTTCAGCGAGCACGTCCTCGAATGCGCGGGCGTGCGGCGCCAGCAACGAGCCGTCGGACACGCTCGTCCCTTCTGCCATTCTGCATTTGGTGCGCGACGGCGGAGAGGCTTCGCTTTCCATACTGACATGCCGCGTTTCAGGTGAGGGCCGTTTGGACGGGGAGGCGTCATACCATATGCAGCGACGTGAGGCTATTGTGCGCCGGGTGAATGTCCAGTCTTCACCAAGGACCGAGCCTCGTCTGCCATCGCGACAAACTCACACTGTCCGCCCATCGCTTAGGATGCTGCGCTCAGAACCGATGACTGCTTCGGGGCTCCGAGCCGGAGTTCGCCGTGCTTTCATCGAACGTCCGAGCCGCCAGGGG
>CAYUKE010000356.1:0-3395 GCA_964445185.1 uncultured Geminicoccaceae bacterium | reverse complement strand
GCTGCCGATCGCCGAAGAGACGGGCCTGCCCTACGCCTCGACCGTCCCCGGCCGTATGCATGCGTGCGGTCACGACGGCCATACGGCGATGCTCCTCGGCGCCGCCCGATACTTGGCAGAGACGCGCAACTTCGCCGGCGATGCGGTGCTCATTTTCCAGCCCGCGGAGGAAGGCCACGGCGGCGGCCGGCAGATGGTTCAGGAGGGCTTGTTTCGCCGCTTCCCCGTCGATGCCGTCTTCGGCCTGCACAACTGGCCGGGAGCGGCGGTCGGCTCGTTCGCCATCTGCAAGGGCCCGATCATGGCGGCGACGGATACGTTCACCGTCAACGTGACGAGCGACGGCGGGCATGCCGCGCTACCGCACACGACGGCGGACCCGGTCCTTACGGCCGCAGCGATCATCCAAAGCCTGCAAAGCATTGTCGCTCGCAACATGCCGCCGAAGGAAGCCGCCGTCGTGTCCGTGACGCGGATTCGCGGCGGTGATGCCTACAACGTCATTCCGAACGACGTCGAGCTTTGGGGAACTGTCCGCACCTACACCCCCGACATGCGCAAGCTTTGCCAGGAACGCTTGCATGGCGTCGTCATCAGCACGGCGAAGGCCTACGGCTGCGGGGCCACGGTCGATTATCGTCGCGGCTACCCGCCAACCGTGAACTCGGACCGTGAGACCGAGTTTGCGGCAGACGTTGCCGCCGCCGTTGTGGGTGACGGTCGGGTCAACCGTAACGCGACACCAAGCATGGGCGGCGAGGACTTCGCCTACATGCTCGAGGAACGCCCCGGCGCCTACATTTTGATGGGCAATGGCCCTGGCGACCGAGGCCGAGTGCTGCATAGCCCGGCCTACGACTTCAACGACGACGCCTTGCCTGTCGGCGTCAGCTACTGGGTGCGTCTCGCGGAAAAGTTTCTGACAGATCCGCCACGCTGACCCGACAGCGCTTGGCCGACGCTCCACATCAGACTATGGTGTGAGGGTTTCGGTGCGCACGGATGAGCAGGAGCGGCGATGGAGCAGGAGCGGTACCCAGGTGAACGGCGGGGTCTGCGGCTGTTCCTTGAAGGGCTGATCGGCGCCGTCGACCAGGAATTGGGTCGGGATGCGCTTCTGTATCACCGGATCCGAATCGCACTCAGCCGGGGCGATCTCCTCTCGCTGCGCTCCGCACGGCAGATGTTCAACCACCAGAACGCCGCGATGAAGCGTCGTCTCTCCTTGGTTCGCGAGGCTCGCCGTCGATCGGCTGGCGTGCCGCAACGGGAGTTGCGGACTGATGTTGAGAGCCAAGTGGACGGGCGACGGAGCGACGCGCTGAGCACGGGCGGCGTTCTCGTCGTGCTCGGCCGCAGCGGCGACGGCAGCGACTAACCTCGCTCGTCGCCGAGTCGCGCGACGTGTCCGCATGGGAGCGGGATCCGCCGCAGACGCGGTGCTCGTCGTGCGACGCCCGCCGTACGAGATGCACCGTTGGATCCCGGCTCGCACACCCGCGCCTTCGCGAGCCTCGTGATCGACGCTTTGATCCAGGAACCGCCATCGATCGGCTAGCACCGGCTGCCAGAAGAACCCGCGCGGGCTCAACGAGGCCGGATCGCTACTCGTTCAGGATCGCTTCGCGACGCCGCTGATACTCGGCCTCGTCGAGCTGGCCGGCGTCGTAAAGGTCCTTCAGCTCGTTTAGCCGCTGCGCTCGGGATGCTGGGGTTACAGGGTCGGTTACATCCGGCATCTCGCTTGCGGCGCAACCGGCAAGCGCGACCAGGGGGGCGAGGCTCACCAGCCTTCGCGACAGGCGCATAAGCGATACTCCGGCAGCAGGGATCAGGGCCTCGACGATCAGTCAGGTGACCCGTACCCGCCCCCCGCCGGTGTCTGCAACACTAGTGCGTCACCGGGCTCCACCCAGCGCTTGCCCCGGCCTTCCATAGGCTCCGTACGACCGTCGGCGCGCTCGATCCACTGCCGGCCGACAGCGCCCGCGCCGCCGCCCGCGAGCCCGAATGGGGCGACCTCGCGGTGGTTGGCCAAGACGATCGCCTCCATCGCCTCGCGGAACACGAGCTTGCGGATGGTGCCGTCGCCGCCACCGAACCGTCCGGCACCGCCCGAGCCACGATTGATGCGGTGATAGGCTAGCGACACCGGGAAACGTGCCTCCAGCAGCTCGGGATCGGACAGCCGCGAATAGGTCATGTGGGTGTGAACGGCACTCGTACCGGGATGGTCGGGCCCGGCACCGGCGCCGCCACAGATCGTCTCGTAGTTCTGGTGCCGGGCGTTGCCGTAGGTGACGTTGTTCATTGTCCCTTGCGCGGCGGCGAGCACGCCTAGCGCGCCGAACAGCGTATCGGTGATCCACTGCGAGGTCTCGACGTTGCCGGCGCAGCATGCCGCGGGCCATCGGCAGTTGATCAGGGCTCCTTCGGGAATGACAAGATCGATGGGCTCGAGGCAGCCTTCGTTCAGCGGGATGTCCGCGTCGACCAAGGTCCGGAACACGTAGAGGACCGCCGCGCGCGTCACCGCCGCCGGGCAGTTGAAGTTGTTGGGCTGCTGCGGCGACGTGCCGGTGAAGTCGATACGGGCCCGCCGCCGTTCGCGATCGACGCGCACGTCGACGCGGATCTCGTCACCCATGTCGTTGGCGTAGGCGAAGCTGCCATCGGCGAGACGGTCAAGGACGCGGCGCACCTGCTCGGCCGCGTTTTTCTGGACGTGGCGCATATAGGCCTGGACGACGTCCAGGCCGAACTGGGCCACCATGTCGAGGATGGCGCGCGCGCCCTGGTGACAGGCGGCGATCTGCGCCTGGAGATCGGCCACGTTCTGATCCGGGTTACGCGCTGGGTAGGGGCCCGAGGCGAGCAGCTGGCGAAGCTCCGCCTCGCGCAGCCGACCGTCGCGCATCAGCGTGAAGTCGTCGAAGAGGACGCCTTCCTGGTCGACATGCACGCTGTCGGCCGGCATCGAGCCCGGCGTGATGCCGCCGACATCAGCATGGTGCGCGCGGGCGCCGGTTAGAAAGATCAAGCGGCCGTCGGCATCGAAGACGGGCATGATGACGGTGACGTCAGGGAGATGCGTGCCGCCGTTGTAGGGATTGTTGAGGGCCACGGCGTCGCCTGGCCGCAGCGTATCGCCGCGGGCGTTCAAGACGGCACGCACGCTCTCGCTCATGGACCCGAGATGCACCGGCATGTGCGGCGCGTTAGCGACCAGCCCACCCTCGGGATCGAAGACGGCGCAGGAGAAGTCGAGACGTTCCTTCACATTCACCGAGAAGGCGGTGTTCTGCAGCGTCGAGCCCATCTGCTCGTCGATGGTCATGAAGAGGCTGTTGAAGATCTCCAGCATGATCGGATCGCTATCCGTGCCGACGGCGCGG
>CAYUKE010000355.1:0-3395 GCA_964445185.1 uncultured Geminicoccaceae bacterium | reverse complement strand
GCCTCGTCGACACGATCATGGCCTTCCCGCTGTTCGTCCTGGCCATGGGGATCGTCGCCGCCCTCGGCAACACGATCGAGAACATCGTCTACGCCACAGCGGTCATCAATCTGCCCTTCTACGCCCGGGTCGTGCGCGCCGAGGTCCAGATCCGCCGGGAGGCGGGCTTCGTCCAGGCGGCAAGGCTCGCCGGCGGCAACGACCTCCAGATCCTCGCGCTGCACGTCTTTCCCAACGCGCTGCCCGCGCTGATGGTGCAGGTGTCGCTCAACATGGGCTGGGCGATTCTGAACGCGGCCGGGCTCTCGTTCATCGGTCTGGGCGTCCGTCCGCCCACTCCCGAATGGGGGATCATGGTCGCGGAAGGTGCCAACTTCATCGTGTCTGGCGAGTGGTGGCTGGCGATCTTCCCGGGGCTCGCGTTGATGCTGGCGGTGTTCACCTTCAACCTTCTCGGCGACGGGCTGCGCGACATCGTCGACCCGCGTCAGCGGAGCTGAGGCCGTGTCCGCCATCCTCGACGTCAGCGGGCTGCGCGTGACCTTCAAGACCCGCCGTGGGGCGGTCACCGCCGTGCGCGATGTCGGCTTTCAGGTCGCCAAAGGGGAAACGCTCGGGATCGTCGGCGAGAGCGGGTCCGGCAAATCGGTGACGTCCTACGCCGTCCTCCGCCTGCTCGGCGCGGGCCGGATCGACGACGGCCAGATTGTCTACGAGGGCATCGACCTCGCCGCCGTCGGCGAACGGCACATGCGCGACCTGCGCGGCCGCGAGATCTCGATGATCTTCCAAAATCCCCGGGCCGCGCTCAATCCGATCCGCAAGGTGGGCCGGCAGATCGAGGACGTGCTGCTGCGGCACGCCCGCGCGACGCGCGAGGATGCGCGCGAGAAAGCCGTGGCCGCCATGGCCGCGGTGCGCATCCGCGATCCCGAGCGACGCTATGGCGCTTACCCGTTCGAGCTCTCGGGCGGGATGTGCCAGCGGATCGTCATCGCCATTGCGCTCGCCTGCGATCCGAAGCTCCTGATCGCCGACGAGCCGACCACCGGGCTGGACGTCACGACGCAGAAGGCGGTGATGGATCTGGTCATGGACCTCACCAGGGACCGCGGCATGAGCACCGTGCTCATCACTCATGATCTCGGGCTCGCCGCCGCCTACTGCGACCGTCTGGTGGTGATGAAGGACGGTGAGGTGGTGGAAGCCGCCGCATCCGCCAGCGTCTTTAGGGAGCCCCGCCACGCTTACACGCGGCGGCTCATGCTGGCGACGCCGCGGCCAGGCGCCGCCGTCCGCGATCTTCTGGCGGAGCCGCGCGCGGCGGCGCGGCGTCGGGCCCCGGGCGAGCCGCTTCTCGTCGCGGAGCATCTGGTCAAGGTGTTCGGCCGCGGCAAAGCGGCTGTGCGCGCCGTCGACGACGTCTCCTTCGAGGTGCGAGCGGGCGAAAGCGTCGGTCTCGTCGGCGAGAGTGGCTGCGGCAAGTCGACGACGTCGGCCATAATCACGCGACTGCTCGACCCGACGGGCGGCCGCATCCTCTTTCGCGGCGACGACCTCGCCACGGTGCCGGCCAAGCGCTTCGCCCGCGATCCGCGCCGCGGCGCGATCCAGATGGTCTTTCAGGACGCGACCGACAGCCTCAACCCGCGCTTCACGGCGCGTCGTGCGATCGTCGATCCTCTGCTCCGCCTGACCGACCTGGATCGGCGTGCCCGAGAGCGTCGGGTCGACGAGCTCGCCGACCGTGTCGGCCTGCCGCGGCCCCTCCTCGACCGCCTGCCGCACCAGCTTTCCGGCGGCCAGAAAGCCCGAGTCGGCATCGCCAGAGCGCTGGCGACCGAGCCGGTGCTCCTCATTCTCGATGAGCCGACGGCTGCGCTCGATGTGTCGATCCAGGCCGTCGTCTTGAACCTGCTCGTCGATCTCCAGGCCGATCTCGGGGTGAGCTATCTGTTCGTCAGCCACGACCTCCAGGTCGTGCGCCTGCTGTGCGACCGGGTTGTCGTGATGGCCCACGGCAAGGTCGTCGAGAGCGGGCCGGCCGCGCGGGTCATGGACGCGCCGGAGCATGCCTACACCCGTGCCTTGATCGCCGCGGCGCCGGTTCCGCCGGGAAGCGAGGCGATGGCTCGCCGCGACGTCTCGACAGCATCTGCCTGATCTTCTGGCGCCCGGAACGCGCCCCGCGCGCCGCGCGGGTGGCTTGCAGTCAGTGCTGATGGGTCTCATGGTTGTGGATCAGGCTCGGCGCGTGCTGGCCTATGCCGTTCCACCAGTCGGTTTTGTTGTCCATGCTCATCGTTCATTGCGGCCACCACCGTTGTGGCACCGTCTGGTTCAATCGGATCTTCAGGAATCTCTGTACGTCGGCGGGCTTGACGTACTTGCGCGGCAGTCAGGCGCAACTTGCGGCGAGCCGCGCTGACATCTTCTTTCAGGATCACAGCCGGATCGAACCGGAAAACCTGCCGCCGTTTCGGGGCAGCCACATTCGTCGCGACCCGCGGGACGTGCTGGTGTCATGCTATTTCTATCACCTCTGGTCGGACGAGCCCTGGCTGAAGCTGCCGCGGGAGAAGCACGAGGGACGGTCACATCAGGAGATGTTGCAAGCGTCTTCGCTCGAAGACGGTCTCCTCATTGAGCTCGACGCTTCCGCGGGGCACCAGATCCAGAGCATGATCGACTGGGCGCGGACGCGGGACGGCTTTCACGAGGTCCGCTACGAGGACCTTATCCACGCACCACAACCGGCGTTCGCCGCGCTTTTCCGTGGCTGGGGCTTGGACGGCGGCCTGCAGCAGCAGGCGTGGGATGCGGTCGAGGCGGCGCGGTTCGAGAAGTACGCGGGCCGCAAGATCGGCGAGATCGGTGAGCGCCACCACCTGCGGTCCGGCCGACCCGGGCAGTGGCGAGACTCCCTTGGCGAGATGCACCTGCGCGCGCTGGAGGAGCGCTTTCCGGGCTATCTGGCGGTCCTCGGCTACGGTTAGTGTGGCCTCCCAAGTGGGCGGCGGCTGCCACGCGCATGTACCGAGGGGCGCTCGCGGGATGACCGCTGTGCTGCACGCTTCGGCTCGTCTCGGCTACAGACAGATGGTGGCTCGGTCACAACAGCTGACCCAGCAACGCCGTCGCCGCGCCAAGCAGGAGGCCCAGAACCGTGACCACGACCGCCGGTCGCCTTCCAGCACTTTTCGCGCTCCTCATCGCTACCGCGGCGCTGCTCGCCGGCTGCGGCGGCGTGTACCGCGCCGATCCGTCTCCGCTGGCTAAGAGTTCGATCCGTGAGGCCAATGAGGCCCGGCGCAACCAGGACCAGGATCGCGCGATCGCCGTTCTCGAAAAGGCCGCCGCTACGGGCGACCCCTTCGCCGAGCAGAGGGCGGCGC
>CAYUKE010000354.1:0-3415 GCA_964445185.1 uncultured Geminicoccaceae bacterium | reverse complement strand
CCAGACGACCCTGATGCCAATCTCGGGGTTGATCTTGCTCGCCGCGAGATAGAAGGCGTTGATCCCGCGCACGACCTCCGGGATCGGGAACGAGCCGATGTAGCCGATCGTCGCGCTTTGGCTCAGGTGGCCGGCGATCGTCCCGCAGACCGCGCGGCCCTCGTAGAACCGCGCCATGTAGGTGGCGACGTTGTCGGCGCGCTGATAGCCGGTGCAGTGCTCGAACTTGACGTCCGGAAACTGCCGGGCAACGCGCACTGTGGCGTTCATGAAGCCGAACGACGTGGTGAAGATCAAGCCATGACCGCCAGCTGCGAGCTGGCGGATCACGCGCTCGGCGTCAGGTCCCTCGCTGACGCTCTCGACGAAGGTGGTCTCGACGCGATCACCATACGCCTCCTCGACGGCGCGGCGGCCGACGTCGTGGCGGTAGGTCCAGCCGTGGTCGCCAACCGGACCGACATAGACGAAGCCGACCTTGAGCGGATCCTGGGCCGAGGAGCGACGCGCAAGGCTAGAGACGGCGCCGGCAGCGGCCGCCCCTGCTAGCAACGACCGGCGGCGGAGACGAAACGGCATGGACGTGACCTCCAGCATACAAGAACGATTTCCGTCAGATTGCCGAGATCCGTCGCGACCGCAAGGTTCGCCATGAGCCGTCAGCGCTCCGCCCGCGCGCGGGTCACGGCCGCGTTGAGGATCCGGCCCGCAGCGGCGGTGCCGGAGAGGAAGGCCGCCTCGATCCGTCCGCCGAGGCACCAATCGCCGCACACGGCCAGTCGACGAGCCGACTCGTACAGGCAAGGCACCCCGAGCGGCCGGTCGGCGAGCGCGTAGCGCCACCGATGCGCCTGCAGATGGCTGGGCGCCGGTAGTGGCCCGTCGGCAAGCGCGCGCACCTGACGAAGCATGGCCGCCGCAACGTCGGCCTGGGTCTCTTCAAGGTGCGCGCGCGACCATTCGGGATCGGCGTGGACGATCCAGGTCTGCCCATGCCGGGCCGGCTTGGAAGCGTTGCGGGCAAGCCATCCGATCACGCTGTCGCGCGGCCGCACGATGTCCGGCAGGGGAACGGGTTCGTCGAAGGCGAGGAGCAGCGCCCAGCAAGGCGCCATCCCAGCGACCGCCACTCGCGCCGCCAACGCCGGCGTGGCGTCTAGGAGCGGTACCGTCTGCGGCGCCGGCGTCGCGACAACCACGGCATCGAAGCGACCGCAATCGCGATCCACGTCCAAGATGCGCCAGACCCCGTCTTCCGGCAGCAGCCGCGTGACCGTGACCTCCGTCGTCACGTCGAGGTCAGCCGCGAGATGATGCCCCAGCGCGTTCATCCCGGGGACGGCGACCCACCACGTGTCCGTGCCGCCGGCATCGCCCCTTCCTGGCGGATCCCAAGCGGCGAGAAGGCCCCGGTCCCGCCACGCTTCAACATGGCGAAGGAAACGGCGGTCGCGGGCGGTGAAGTACTGCGCGCCGTGATCGAACGGCCCGGCATCGGTCCGCCGCGTCGCCAGCCGGCCGCCGACGCCCCGCGACTTATCGAACACCGAAACCGCGAGCCCGTGGTCCTGCAGCGTCCGCGCGCAGGTAAGCCCGGCAACACCCGCGCCGATGACCGCGACGCGGAGCTTCGTCGCCGCCGTGTCGCGGTCCAGCCGAGCCTCGAAGGCCGCGACGTCAAGGCGCTTCGCGTGCGCCGCCGTCGGTCGTGCGCGCAACGTGCCGGTGACGGGCGACGGCGGCTCAAAAGGACGATCGAACAAGCCCAAGCACCAGAGCAACCCGCCATAGGAGCTCGGATCGCGCCCATCGAGGGCATAGCGGTGATTGAGATCGACCAGGTGCTGGAGCGCCACGTCCGGCGTCGCCGACCAAGGCACCAGCGCCTTGCCCCAGGTCATCCGCAGGTTGTTGTGCAGTTCGCCGAACTGAACGAGCGAACGCTGCGCCGCGTCCCACAGGGCGTCGCCGGTGCGGCCCCGGGCGAGCGTCTCCGCATCGAAACTGGCCGGGCGCGGATCGCCGCTATGGGCGTCGAGGGTCATGCGCGCCCAGCCCGGTAGCGCGTCCAGGTGCTCGATCTCGGCGGTGTGGTGGCACCAGGCGTGGGCCAGCTCGCGCCAGATCAACAGCTCATCGAGGAACTTATCGGCCCCCGGCCCGCCCGTTGCCAGCGCCTCCCGGGCGAGAACGAACGGTGAGACGTGACCAAAATGCAGGTACGCCGACATCCGGCTGACGCCGTCCCGATCCAGCGCGTCGTTGCGGCGACGGGCGTAGGCGCGAAGACCAAAGTCGCGAAACGCTCCCCAGCGCGCGTACCCGGCTCGACTACCGCCTTCGCTGTCGGCGACCGGGCCGATACCGTGGTCGATGTCGGCCTCGGCGACGAGCGCTTCGATGTCGGCGTTGGCGATGCCGACCGGCGCAAACGGCAACGACGCCGGCAACTCGCTCAGCACGCGCCCCTGATGGATGGGCCAAGGCAGCTCGAGTCGCCGGAGCCGCGCCGCTTGTGTTTGTTGGCGGAAGCGAAAAGCGCGATCGGGCCGCTTCTTCACGAGGCGCATCGGCAAGATGCAGGCCGCATCGACGGCGAGAACGGGCGCCTCGCCACGTTCCACGGCAGCGCTCGTCCCGCGGCGCATGGCGGGCGTCGGCAGGTCCTCGCAGACGAGCACGGACGCGTGTCGCAGCATCGCTGCCGTCGGCGCGCCCGGGTCCGCCTGCAAGACGTAAGCGATCCCCTGCCCCGCCAACTCGACGGCGACGTCGCGTGCGCCTTCCAAGGCGAAACGATGCAGCCGATCGGACGCGAAGCGGTCGTCGTCACCGAGCGTGTGCCAGACGACGAGCGGACGCCCCAACGCGTCGGCAAGCGTCAACGCGGCGTCGAGCGCCGGATTGTCGTGCCCACGCGCGGCGAGCCGCATCCAGTAGACGACGAACGCGCCGGCCGCTGGCAGCTCAGCGCCGAACGTGCGGCTCCGTTCGGCGAGATGGTCGGGCAAATGGCGGAGAAGTGGGTGCATGACCGCGGGAGGTAGCGCCCGCCACCGCCGCGCCAACGTTTTTTGCGTCGCAGCACGCGACAAACCCGACCCGGCCATCTAAATTTGCATATGTCATCCAACCAACACGGGGAGCTGAGTGGTGGAACGCGAGGCCATGGAGTTCGACGTCGTCGTCGTTGGCGCCGGACCGGCGGGGCTCACCGCGGCGATCCGATTGATGCAGCTCGCCGAGGAGGCCGGGCGCGAGCTTTCGGTCTGCGTCCTCGAGAAGGGCTCCGAAGTCGGGGCGCACATTCTCTCCGGCGCCGTTCTCGAGCCGCGGGCCCTCGACGAGCTTCTGCCCGACTGGAAGGAGCGCGGCGCGCCGCTCAACACGCCGGCCGGCACGGATGCCTTCTACT
>CAYUKE010000353.1:0-3428 GCA_964445185.1 uncultured Geminicoccaceae bacterium | reverse complement strand
TAGAGACCTGTGGCGATGAACGCGAGCTCGTTCGTCGCTTCGGCGAGGGTGAGGCCTTCGACATAGGGCCAGGGATACCAGAACTGCCGTTGACCGGGCGCCACGCTCGTATCTTGGAACGTCTCCATGCGGACGTAGCGAGCGCCCCCGGTGGGGGCCGCTAGCTTGACCAGCTCAGCCATCGGGAAACCCGTCCACGGCAGCGCCATGGACCAGGCCTCGACGCAGCGGAGGCGGTAGACACGCTCTTCGAGTGGCATGCGCCGGATGAGGTCGGTCGCGTCCATCCGTAGCTCGCGCTCGACCATCCCGTCGATAAGGACTTCCCAGGGCTGGAGTTCCAGCGCCTGGGCGGCGCGCGCAATCCGCTTGCTGGAGCCGAACTCGTAGAAGTTGTTGTAGGACGTCGCGAGCGCTTCGTCGGTCAGCGGGCGGTCCAGCGTGTACGCCGGATTGCGTCCCACGGGATAGAGTTCCGCCAGAAGATCGCTCGCGGCCCGCGCGCGGCCGGCCATCGCGGCCGTCGCGATCGCGCCGGCGGCCACACCGAGCAGACGGCGCCGACTGGTCCCAAGGGCCTCCGGCGTGGCGAGACGTTCGGGCAACGCCCAGGACGGGCGGCGGAGGACGTGCATGGTCGATGAGCTCCTTCGGTGCTGGCCTCGAGCTTGACGCGGCATGTGGTCAAGGCAAGCCACGGCCGATCAGCAACGTGTGATTTCCGACACGGCCCCAGCGGCGCGCCGCGGGTAATAGTGCGTTCGGCGGTGGGATGACCACCGTCTCCGCGAATACCTGCCGCTCGCTTCCGCCCGCGCTCCGGCGCGGGCGGTTCTGTCTTCACGCGGTGGCGGGCCGCTTCTCGAGCAAGGCGGCGATGGCGGCGCCCGCACGGCGACTGGGGACGACATCGTCGGCGCCCAGCGCGCGCGCCACCGCGTCGAGACCCTCGACCTGCGCCCGCCAGCGTACCGGCGACTCGAGGAGCGCGTTCGCTTCCTCGGCGAGACGGTGGGGTGTCGCGTGCTCCTGTATGAGCTCCGGAACAACGCTCGAGTCCGCGACAAGATTGATCAGGCTCACGTGCGCAACGCGGATGAGACGTCTCGCAATCGCCGCCGTGATGGGGCTGGTTCGATAGAAGACCACGCACGGCAGCCGTGCGAGGGCGAGCTCGAGGCCCACCGTTCCGGAAGCGGCCAGTGCGACGTCGGCGGCCGCGTACGCTTCGAAGCGGTCGGCGGGCGCCACCAGCCGCAGCGGCGCCGGTCAGTCCATGGTCTCCGCGGCGATCTCGCCGGTGAGGTGTGGCAGGGTCGGCAGAACACAGCTCAGGTTGTCATGGCGCGCGGCGAGCCGCTCGACCGCGCCGCGCAAGATCGGCAGGTGCCGGCGCAGCTCGCTCCGGCGGCTCCCGGGAAGCAGGCACAGGCAAGGGGGCCCGGCCCGTCGCTCACGCGCCAGAAAACCCGCCAGCGCCGGCACCCGCTCGACCAGCGGGTGCCCGACATGCACGCCGGCCACGCCGTAGGTCTGAAAGAACGCCTCCTCGAAGGGCAGGACGTAAAGGACACGATCGACGATGTGGCCGAGCCTTTTCGCCCGACCAGGCCGCCAGGCCCAGGCTTGGGGCGCGACGTAGTGGATGCGTGCGGCGCCGACATCGGCGATGCGTGATTGCACCCGCAGGCCGAAGGAGGGTGCGTCGACGCTGAGCACGAGATCCGGCCTTGCGGCGCGGATCGCGGCGATGGTCTCGCCCAGCCGGCGCACGAGCCGCGGCAGATGTGGCACCACTTCCGCGATACCGACCAGCGCGAGCTCCTCCATGGGAAAACGCGAGCGCAGGCCAAGGCCCTCGAGCTCGCTGCCGCCGATGCCATCGAGCTGGAGAGGGCCGCAGCGCTCGGCGAGGGCTTCGAGGGCGCGTGCGGCGAGGAAGTCACCTGAGGTCTCGCCGGCGATGACGAATACCTTGAGGCTCACGCCCAGGGCTCCACGCCGACGACGAAAACGCCGCGGTTGCGAGCCGAGCGCTCGACCTCGATCAGATCCGCGACCAGCGTGTGGCCGGCTTCGACCGCGATCCCGCGCAGGCCCGCCGCGGCGGCGGCGTCAACGGTGGCAGGGCCGATCGTCGGCAGGTCGACGCGTCGCTCCTGGCCGACCTTGCGACCCTTGACGAGGACACCGCCCGGCCCATCCCGCCTGAGCGCAGCGCACCGGCCCAGGAGCGCGTCGGTCCCTTCGACGGCCTCGACGCCGAGCACGAGCTGCGCTTGGACCACCACCGCCTGGCCCACGTCGGCGGCACCGAGCGCACGGACGACCTCGATGCCTCGGCGGATGTCGTCGCGGGCGTTAGCGTCTGGGGGATCGCCGGCGAGCAGCCCGGCGGGCGCGAGCAGATCGGCTGCCAGGGTGTCGGCGCCGACCACGCGAAACCCGTCGGCTTCGAGCTCCTGCACAATGAGACGCAAGAGCCGGTCGTCGCCGGCATCCAAAGAGCCGAGCCGGGCCAGCATGGCGAGAGCGCGCCGGTCGAGGGCGACCGCCCGCAACGACGGCCGGCCAACGCGGCCGATCATGCAAACCTCTCGACAGCCCGCCTGGTGGAGGCAGTCCAGCGTGCGACCGACGGCGCCGAGAGCCACCCATGTGTGCGGAAAGTCGCTCACCCAGTCGGCCGGTGTCTGACCTTCGAAGGCGACGATGAAGGGGTCGCGCCCGGCCGCGCGTGCAGCGGCGGCGACGACCGGCGGCAGCGACCCGGCGCCAGCGAGCAGACCCAGCCGCGCCATGGCGGACGGCACTCCCTAGCGCCGCGGCGTCTGTGCCGGCTGGCAGATCTCGCGCTGGCCGCGGTCACGGATGAACGCCACGATCTCCATCACCCGAGGCTGGTCGGCGTAGACCTCAGCGACCTCGAGGAGGCGGTCGGCGAACGCGCCCCGGTCGTCGACGAAGAGCTGCCGGTAGGCGTTCCGGAGCGTACGCAGCTCCTCCGGACCGACGCCCCGACGTCGCAACCCGACGAGGTTGAGGCCGGCAAGCGTCGCGCGGTCGCCAATCACCAGGCCGTAAGGGACGACATCACCTTCAACGCCGGTGACACCGCCAATCATCGCCGTTGTGCCGATGCGGACGAACTGGTGAATCGCCGAGAGCCCGCCGAGATAGGCGTGGTCGCCGACGCTGACGTGACCGCCGAGCGTGGCGTTGTTGGCCATGATGACGTGGCTGCCGACGACGCAGTCGTGCGCCACGTGCGTCGCCGCCATGAAGAGGTTGTGGTCGCCGATCTCGGTCACACCACGGCCGCGCGCCGTGCCGGGGTGCATCGTGACGTGCTCGCGAATGCGGTTGGCGCGGCCGATTCGGAGTTCTGTCGCCTCACCCGCATAGGTTAGGTCCTGCGGTGGGTGGCC
>CAYUKE010000352.1:0-3464 GCA_964445185.1 uncultured Geminicoccaceae bacterium | reverse complement strand
CAATCTCTGGTATTCGCAAGCGCAGACTGTTCGCAGCCAGGACATCGACGCCGCGGCCCCGCTCCTCAAGCTCTTCGGCGAACGGGTCGAGTTGTTCGGCGCCCAATTCACCTACGGCTCCTTCTTGATGATCTTCGTCTTCATCGTCCTCTGGTACGCGCTCAACTGGACGGCTTGGGGACGCGCGGTCTACGCGGTCGGTGACGACAAGGACGCCGCGGAACTTTCCGGCATCCGCACCGACCGCATCTTGCTGTCCGTTTATGGAACCGCTGGTTTTCTGTGCGCGCTTGCTGGCTGGGCCGCGATCGGCCGCGTCGGCTCGGCGTCGCCGCAGAGCTTCTACGAAGGCAACCTCGACGCGATCACCGCGGTCGTCATCGGCGGAACGTCCTTATTCGGTGGCCGCGGCGCGATCTTCGGCACGCTGGTCGGCGCGCTGATCGTTGGCGTGTTCCGCTCAGGCCTCAAGCTCGCTGGGGTCGACGTGCTCTGGCAGACCTTTGCCGTGGGCCTGCTGATCATCATCGCCGTGGCGACCGATCAGCGGATTCGGAGGATCTCGTCATGACGACCACCAAGGGCGACGCCGCACCCGTCGTCCGCGCTCGCGGTCTGGTCAAGCGCTATGGTCGGGTCACGGCCCTAGACCATGCCGACTTCGACCTCGAGTCGGGCGAGATCCTCGCCGTCATCGGCGATAACGGGGCGGGCAAGTCGTCGCTGATCAAGGCGCTCTCGGGCGCGATCACGGTCGACAGCGGCCGGATCGAGATCGAGGGCGTCGAGCGGCAGTTCCGTTCACCGATCGAGGCGCGCGACGCCGGCATCGAGACCGTCTACCAAAACCTGGCCCTGTCGCCGGCGCTCTCGATCGCCGACAATATGTTCCTCGGCCGCGAACTTCGCCGGTCGGGCTTCCTCGGCACGTGGCTGAAGATGCTGGACAAGCGGCGGATGCGGGCCTTCGCCAAGCAGCGGCTGGCTGAGCTCGGCCTGATGACCGTGCAGAGCATCGACCAATCGGTCGAGACGCTATCCGGTGGTCAGCGCCAAGGGGTCGCGGTCGCCCGCGCGGCCGCGTTCGCGACGAAGTTCGTCATCATGGACGAGCCGACCGCGGCGCTAGGTGTCAAAGAGAGCCGTCGCGTTCTCGAGCTGATCCGCGAGGTGAAAGCGCGCGGCCTGCCGATCGTGCTGATCTCGCACAACATGCCGCACGTGTTCGAGGTGGCCGATCGCATCCACATTCATCGCCTCGGCCGACGCGCCTGCGTCATCCGCCCCGACGACTTCTCGATGGCGGATGCCGTCGCCATCATGACCGGCGCGCTCGAGCCGCCTCCGGTCGACGCGCAGGCGCTGTCATGATTCTGGTCTGCGGCGAAGCGCTCTACGACGTCTTCGTCGCTTCCGAGCACGCGTCGGGCTTCCAGCTCGACGCGCGTCTCGGCGGCTCGGCCTTCAATTGCGCGGTCGGAGTCGCGAGGCTCGGTCGCGAGGTCGGTCTGTTGACCGGCGTGTCGGCGGACGGCTTTGGACGAAAGATCGTCAGCGCCCTGCAGACGGAGGATGTCGCGACCCGCTTCCTCGTCGAATTCGATAAGGCAACGACCTTGGCGCTTGTCACGCTCAACGAGGACGGCAGCGCGCGCTACCACTTCCACGGCGACGGTGCCGCCGACCGAGCCTTGCGTGAAGCCGACCTGCCGGACCTCAACGGCTCGCGTGCCTTGGTCTTCGGCTGCTTCTCGATACTGACCGAACCGACGGGTTCGACGTTCCTCGCCCTCGCCCGAACCGCGCGCGCAGACCGGATCATTGCGCTCGATCCCAACGTCCGAACAACCGTCGAGCCGGACCTCGACCGCTGGCGGGAACGGGTCGCCGCGTTCGCCGCGTGCGCCGACGTCATCAAGGCGAGCGCCGAGGACCTAACGTCCCTTTACCCAGCAGCGTCCACCGAACGGACTGCTGAGGACTGGCTCGGCGCCGGCACCAAGCTCGTCGTGGTCACCGCCGGTGCCGACGGCGCGCGCGCGTGGTTCCGGGACGGCACCGTGGCCATCCCGGCGCGGCCTGCCGCCGTCATCGACACGGTCGGTGCCGGCGACAGCTTCCTGGCGGCGCTGCTTGCCGGCCTGGACGAAACTGGCAGGCTCAACCGAGGGGCTCTAACGGCGCTGAGCGCAGCGGATGCCGAAAAGCTGCTCCGCTTCTGCACGGCCGCCGCAGCTCACACCTGCGCGCATCGAGGCGCCGACCTACCGCGTCGGCAGGATCTCGTCGGCGCTGAGGACCGCGCCTCAGACCTTCCAGAAGACGAACACGCCCCAGGCCACGGCTAGGGCCAGTGCGCCCCAGAGCGGCGTGCCCATGAGCCCGAGCCAGGCGAGAAAGATGTAGGCCGCGCCTAGCAGCGTGATGAAGAGGCGGTCGCCGCGTGTCGTATCGAGGCCCAGAATCCCGGCCCGGGGCGCCCCCCCTGGCCACCGCCACTCGAGCAGGCCCATGCACGCTATGCTGGTGAAGATAAAGACGAAGAAGGCCGCGGTCTGCCACGTCCACGCCATCCAACCGAGGTCCATCGCGGCGCTCCCTCAGACGCGACCGAGCGCGAAGCCACGCGCAATGTAGTTGCGCACGAAGTAGATGACGATCGCCCCGGGGATGATCGTCAGCACACCGGCCGCCGCCAGCAGCCCAAGCTCGTAGCCGGCGGTCGATGCCGTGCGTGTCATCGTCGCGACGATCGGTTTCGCCTCCACCGCCGTCAGCGTCTTCGCCAACAGCATCTCCCCCCAGGAAAACATAAAGAAGAAGAACGCCGCCACGCCGACGCCCGCGCTGATGTTCGGCAGGAAGATCTTCGTGAAGAACGCGGGAAACGAATAGCCGTCGACATAGGCGGTTTCATCCAGCTCCTTCGGCACGCCCGACATGAAGCCTTCGAGAATCCAAACGGCGAGCGGAATGTTGAAGAGACAATGAGCAAGTGCGACGGCGATGTGCGTATCGAAGAGCCCGACCGCGGAGTACAGTTGAAAGAACGGCAATGCGAAAACCGCGGGCGGCGCCATACGATTAGTCAGCAGCCAAAAGAACAAGTGCTTGTCGCCCAGAAAACGATAGCGCGAGAAGGCGTAGGCCGCCGGCAAGGCCACCGCGACAGCGAGCACGGTGTTGATCGTAACGTAGGTTATCGAATTGATGTAACCCCAATACCAGGTTGGATCACTGAAAATGGTTATGTAATTCTCGAACGTAAATTCTTGCGGGAAGAGCGTGAAACCGCCTAGTATCTCGTTTGTTGTCTTGAATGACATGGCGATGAGCCAATAAATCGGCAGCATCAAGAAAATGATGTAGAGCGTGAGCGCCGTCGGGGCGAGCCTTGGCATCGGAACCCTCACTTCGCGTCGTGGCGCGTCATCACGGTGTAAAACACCCAGGAGACGAGCAGG
>CAYUKE010000351.1:0-3464 GCA_964445185.1 uncultured Geminicoccaceae bacterium | reverse complement strand
GACCTGGCGATGCTCCCACTCAGGGGAGAGCGCCGGGGTGTCCGGCAGCGCTTGCGCCGGCGCCGCGCCTCGCGACTGCAGGGTGGCAATCAGCTCGGTCTTCCATGCCAGGCGCTGCACCTGCCAGGTGCCGAGGGCGACCAGCAGAGGCAGGCACGCGATCACCATCGCCGTCGGCACGAGCCCAGGCCGAAAGCCCATCCGCTCACGTCCCGTTGGAGTCGTCGCGACGATGTCGGTGCCGCTGGGCCGACGGGCCGGCCGCGGTGGTAGCCGACAACGCCTCAGAACATCTCGATTAGCGGCGTCACGTCGAGATAATGGGTCGCTCCCCACATGTAGACGCAGACGAAGAGGAACAGCCAGACGACGTCAACGAAGTGCCAGTACCAGGCAGCAGCCTCGAAGCCGACGTGCTTCTCGGTCGTCATCGTCAACTTCGCCACCCGCACCGTGCAGACGATCAGGAAGATCGTGCCGATGAGCACGTGCGCGCCATGGAAGCCCGTCGCCATGTAGAAGGTCGAGCCATAGACGCCGCTCTGCAGCGTTAGGTGATGGTGATAAAGGTAGACGTACTCGTAGATCTGAAAACCGAGGAAGATCGAGCCGAGCGCGACGGTGATCAGGAGGGCCTGGAGGGCGACGGGCATGTTGCCTTCGCGGACTTCGTGGTGCGCCCAGGTAAGGGTGGTCCCGGAAAGCAGCAGCAGAAGCGTATTGAGGAGCGGAATCCCAAACACGGGCACCGGGTAGGTCCCCTCCGGTGGCCACGAGGTCGCTACCGTCTCCGGCGGCACCAGGGCGCCCCAGAAATATGCCCAGAAGAACGCGACGAAGAAGAAGACCTCGGAGACGATGAACAGCGCCACGCCGGTCCGCAGGCCGACGTTCACCACTGGGCTGTGGAGGCCGCTCCGGCTTTCTTTCAGGACGTCGCGCCACCAGAGCGCCATCGTCGCCAAGACGCCGAGCAGGCCTAAAAGGAAGAGGGCGCGACCCGGGCTCGCGTCGTGCATCCACATCGCCGCCCCGACGGTCAGGATGAAGGCTGCCATTGAGCCGACGAACGGCCAGGGGCTTGGGTCGACCAGGTGATAGTCGTGCTTGACCTCGCCGTGCTCGCTCTCGGCGTGGCTCGCCATCGTCGTGTTCCCTTCCATGACCGTCCCCGCTTGCGCCGCCGTGCGTCAGCCGTCGCTGGGCACGGCTGTCGCCCCTTCCGCCGCGAGTTCGCGGGTCGCGTCCTCGGCGAGGAAGAACGTATAGGAAAGCGTGATCGTCTCGAGATAGGCGGCGTCCGGATCGTCGAGGATCGCCGGATCGACGTAGAACGACACCGGCATGTCCACCCGCTCGCCCGGCATCAGCGCCTGCTCCTCGAAGCAGAAGCAGTGGATCTTCGAGAAGTAGGGGCCGGCGGCGGGCGGCGTGACGTTGAACGTTGCCGTCCCGACTAGCGGGCGATCGCTCACGTTCTCCGCCCTGTAGGCGGCGAGCCGGTTCTCGCCGAGCCGCACCTCGATCGATCGCTCGACCGGGGCAAAGGTCCAGCCGAGATTGGGCGCGATGTCCGCGTTGAAGCGCACGTCGATGGTATGATCGAGGACCGCGTCGGGGCCCAGGGCGGTTTCGGCGCGCTGCGTCGTCCCGCCATACCCCGTTACCCGGCAGAAGAGGTCGTAGAGCGGTACCGCCGCCACCGTCAGGCCCGCCATGGCGCCGATGATGGCGACGCCGCCCAGCGCGGTCCGCACATTTCGGTCCATCAGCCGCCTCCGACCTTGATCATCGTTACGACGTAGAAAAGCACGACCAGCCCAATCAGGGCGCCGGCGAGCGCCAAGTTGCGGTGACGCAGACGTCGCCGGTAGTCCGGGTCGTCGCTTCTCACGCCCACCATCCCGCCACCCCATAGTCGGCCATCAGCGCCGCGAGGAGCCCGAACAAGTAGACGATCGACACTTTGAAGGCGCGAAGTGCGACGACCTCGCGGTGGTCCCGCCAGAGGCGGACCACGTGCACGCCGTAGTAAAGCCCGAGCCCGATCGCGGCGACGAGGTAGACTAGGCCGGTGTAGCCGAGCACCGCCGGCAGTAGCGAGACCGCGAGCAAGAGAATGGTATAGACGACGATCCGACGGCGGGTCGCCTCGTCACCGGCGACCACCGGCAGCATCGGCACGCCGACCGCCGCATAATCGCGCGCGCGATAGAGCGCCAGAGCCCAGAAATGGGGTGGCGTCCATAGGCTGATGATGAGGCAGATGAGCACTGGGAAGACGTCGACCGACCCGGTCACCGCCGCCCAGCCGACCACCGGTGGCAATGCGCCAGCGAAGCCACCGATAACGATGTTCTCAGGCGTGCGCCGCTTCAGCCATATCGTGTAGACGAAGACGTAGAAGCCTATGGTCAGGGCCAGCAGCGCCGCGGCAACCCAATTCAGCGCAAGACCCATGACCATGACCGACAGGATCGCAAGCGTCACGCCGAAGCTGAGCGCCTCGGCTGGCACGATCCGGCCGGCCGCAGTCGGACGCAGCCGCGTGCGGACCATGACGCGGTCGATGTCGACATCGTACCAGTTGTTGATAGCCGCCGCGGCGCCGGAGCCGACGGTGATGCAGAGGACGGCGACAACCAGCAGTACCGGATGGAGCGGGCCCGGCGCGAGGAGCAGCCCGGTCACGCCCGAGAAGACGACGAGCCGCATCACGTTCGGCTTCATCACCAGCCACCAGTCGCGTGTCCTGGCGCTGCCGAATGCGGGCGACGCTAGGGCGGAGCGATCGGGCGAGGCGAGCGATGAAGACATCCGCGTTACTTCACTTGCGGAAGTTCGTTAAAGGTATGGAAGGGCGGCGGCGAGGACACGGTCCACTCCAAAGTGTCTGCGCCCGCGCCCCAAGGATTATCGGCCACCGTCGCGGGCGCCTTAAAGGTGCGGTACAGCACGTAGAGGAAGTAAATGGCGCTAACCGCGGCAATGTATGAGCCGATCGAACTCACCATATTCCAACCGGCAAAGGCGTCGGGATAGTCGGGAATGCGTCGCGGCATACCCGCCAGCCCGAGGAAGTGCTGCGGAAAGAACGCCAAATTAACACCGACGAAGGTGAGCCAGAAGTGGATCTTGCCCATGTACTCTGGGTACTGATGTCCTGTCATCTTGCCGACCCAATAGTAGAAGCCAGCAAAGATCGCGAAAACGGCACCAAGCGAGAGTACGTAATGGAAGTGCGCGACAACATAGTAGGTGTCGTGCAGGACCGTATCCACGCCGGCGTTGGCTAGCACCACACCGGTGACGCCGCCAACGGTGAAAAGAAAGATGAAGCCGATTGCCCACAACATCGGGGTCTTGAACTCGAGGGAGCCGCCCCACATCGTGGCGATCCAGCTAAAGATCTTGATGCCGGTCGGGACTGCGATGATCATCGTTGCGGCGACGAAGTAGGCACG
>CAYUKE010000350.1:0-3465 GCA_964445185.1 uncultured Geminicoccaceae bacterium | reverse complement strand
GCAGCTCGGTCGCGTCGTGGCCCGCCTTATAGTGCTGGTAAAGGCCCTCCTGCGTCGGCTTGTTGTAGTACGGCGTGACGACCAAGCTCGCGTCGGCGCCGACCCGCTTCGCGTGCTGCGCGAAGTGGATTGCCTCGTGCGTGCTGTTCGAGCCGGCGCCGGCGATTACCGGCACGCGACCGCCAACCGCTTGAACCACGACCTCGACGACCCGCTCGTGCTCGCGATGGGTGAGCGTCGGGCTCTCGCCGGTCGTGCCGACCGGTACGATGCCATGCGTGCCTTCCGCAATGTGCCAATCGACAAGCGCACTCAAGGTCGCCTCGTCGACAGTGCCGTTGCGAAAGGGCGTGATGAGAGCCACGATCGAGCCGCGAAACATCGGCGTCTTTCTTTGCGTTCTGCGTTAGGCGACCAGCTGGTGAAGAGCCGGAACATACGGTCCGAGGCCGGGAGCGTAAAGCGCCGACCTGGACCTTAGGGGGTGACGGTCACGCACCCCGGTGACGGGAAACAATGGAACTGGTGATGCCCATGCGGAAGCGGCTGAAGGCGATGCTCGTGCTGTCGCTCGGCCTGCTCGTGCTGTTCATGTCCACCGCCGAGGCGGCGCGCTTGAACGCGGCGGAGCGCGCGCGGCTCGAAGCGACCCTCGGCGCTCTTCGAGCCGACGATTGGGCGCGGGCGGCGAACCTCGTCCGTGACCTGCCGGAGCCCTTGCCGACAGCCGTTGAATGGTGGCGGTTGGCCGAGGCGACGGACCCGGCGCCGAGCTTCGACGAGATCGCGCGCTTCCGCGAGGCGCGGCCGGAGTGGCCTCGGCCCGGCGCCCTGGCGGCCCAAGCAGAGCGCGCGGCGGTCTTCGCGCCCGCTGCCGATGTCGCCCGTCACCTCGAGCGCTTTCCCGCCGCCACCGCACATGGGCGTTGGGCGGCGGCAAGGGCGCTCGCGAGCCTCGGCGATACGGACACCGCCGCTGCCTTTGCCAAGGCCGCATGGCAGCGGAGCTCGGCCTTCACGCCCGGCGATGAAGCGCTGTTTCTGTCACAGTTCGCAACAGCCCTCGACAGCGCCGACCATCGCGCCCGCCTCGACGACCTTGCCTGGCGTGGCCTCGCGGCGGAAGCCGAACGGACGCTGCCCCTCGTCGACGACGGCTATCAGCGGCTGATCGAGGCGCGGCTCGCGGTGCGCACCGGCCGCCCCGGGGTCGACGCTGCCGTCGCCAGGGTGCCGCCGGCGCTGCTCGACGACGCGGGCCTGCGCTACGAACGAATCCGTTTTCGCCGCCGTGCGGGCAACTTCCAAGGTGCTGCCGACCTCCTGCTCGACCCGCCGGCGACGCTGGGCCAACCCGACCGCTGGTGGTCGGAGCGTCGACGCGCCTACCGTGAGGCGATCGACAACGGCGCCTACGATCTCGCCTACCGGCTCGCCGCCACACATCGCCAGGCGGAAGGCCGCGGGTTCGCAGACAGCGAGTGGCACGCCGGCTGGCTGGCGCTCCGCTTCCTCAACCGTCCGGAGGACGCACGCGTTCACTTCGAGCGCATGGTCGAGCGGGTCGACACGCCAATCAGTCAGGCCCGCGCCGCCTACTGGGCCGGCCGTGCGGCCGCCGCTGCCGATGATCGCCGCGCGGCGCGGTCCTGGTTCGAGCGCGCCGCCGCCTACGGCACGACGTTCTACGGGCAAGAAGCAGCGCTGGAACTCGATCGACCCGGGCCGGGCGTCATCCGCGAGCTGCCGAGCGCCGACCCGGCGGCCTTGGCGGCGAGCGAGCTCGGCCGTCTGGCCAGCCTGCTCGCCGAGGTCAACGACACCTTCATGTTGCCGGTGATCACCAACGCCATGATCCGCAACGGCCGGAGTGCCGCCGAGATCGGCGACGCCATCCGCCTCGCACAGGACCTCGGCCGCTACGACTCGGCCATCGCCGGCTACATCCCACTCTACAGAAGCGGCGTCCTGAGCGCCGCCGCGAGCCATCCGGTGCCGACCGCCTATCCGGCGCTCCTGCGCGCCCTCGACCCGGCCGTGTCGCCGGCGCTGGCGCTGGCCGTCGCCCGTCAGGAGAGCCGCTTCGTCGGCGCGGCGGTGAGCCCCGCCGGCGCGCGTGGCCTGATGCAGTTGATGCCCGGCACCGCCCGCGCCGTCGCCGGCGACCTCGGCCTGCCGGCCGACGTCCGTCGCCTGACGCGGGATGCCGACTACAACGCGACGCTCGGCAGCCGCTATCTGGGCGACCTGATGCGCCAGTTCGGCGATCCGGCGCTGGCCGCTGCCGGCTATAATGCGGGTCCAAGCCGCTCGGTGGCGTGGATCGCGCGTAACGGCGACCCGCGTGGTCGCACACGCCATGACTATCTCGACTGGATCGAGCGTATCCCTTTCGCCGAAACCCGGAACTACGTGCAGCGCGTCATCGAGGGCGAGCGCGTCTACGGCGCGCTGCTGCGCCAGGGCTGAGGGCTGGGGCTGGCGCGCGGCAGCCCGAGGCGCCAAGATGGTGTCTCTGTCATGATTCTGGGACGCTGCGGGTGATGGACGCCACCTTGACGCTCGCCGACATCGAGGCGGCAGCCGAACGCATCGCGCCGCACGCGACCGGGACACCGCTGCTGCGGTCGGCGGCCCTGGACGCCAGAGCCGGGGCGCACCTGCTGGTCAAGGCAGAACCGATGCAACGGACCGGATCGTTCAAGTTCCGGGGCGCGTTCAACGCCGTGAGCCAGGCCGCGCCGCGGCCCGTGGTCGCCTACAGCTCCGGCAATCACGCCCAAGGCGTGGCGGCGGCGGCGGCACTCGCGGGCGTTCCCGCAACGATCGTGATGCCAACGGACGCGCCAACCATCAAGCTGGCGAACACCCGTGCCCTCGGCGCCGAGGTCGTGACCTACGAACGCCATCGGGAGAGCCGCGAAGCCATCGGCGCGGCCATCGCCGAGCGCACCGGCGCCGAGTTGATCAAGCCGTATGACGCCAAGGAGACGGTGGCTGGCCAGGGCACGTGCGGCCTCGAAATCGCGCAGCAATGCCGGGCACTCGGCGTCGTGCCCGATCTTGCCGTCGTCTGTTGCGGAGGCGGCGGGCTCGTTGCCGGCGTCGCCGTTGCGCTCAGGGCGGCCTTTCCGGACATCGCCGTCTACAGCGCCGAGCCGGTCGGCTTCGACAGCATGCGGCGCTCGCTCGAGGCCGGCGAGCGGGTCGGCAACCTTCCCGGCGCGACCTCCGCCTGCGACGCGCTTCTCTCGCCGTTTCCGGGCGAGCTCACCTTCGCCCTCAACGCGGCGCTGCTCGCGGGCGGTCTCGCCGTCGACGACGACGCGGTGGCCGAGGCCATGCTGACGGCTTTCGAGACCCTGAAGCTCGTCGTCGAGCCCGGCGGTGCCGCAGCCCTCGCCGCGGTCCTGGACGTGTTCGAGGCGGAGCCGCTGCCGCCGGGGAGCCCCCTGCTCGGGCTTC
>CAYUKE010000349.1:0-3466 GCA_964445185.1 uncultured Geminicoccaceae bacterium | reverse complement strand
TCATCGCTCCATCCTCTCAAGGCATGGAGCCTCCGGACAACCCGGTGCGGTTCACCTTTCTCATTCAGCTTTACTGGATAGCGCTCTAGTGGCTGACGCGGATGCGCCGAACCACCGCGTCCAGCGGCGTAGCGAAGTCGATCCAGCGCGGGTACCCAGCCGGCGGCCAGCCGAACGGTGGATTGCGCATCTGGTCGTCGAGGTAATTCCACAAGTGCAGTTGGTGCTCGACATTCCAGCAGGCGGAAATCAGCTCATCGGCCATAATCGGCGTCGTGCCGTCGGAACGGGTGGGTGTGAAGCCGCTGTCGGTAACATGCACTTTCCCAGCCCAATCACTTGGCGTGCGCGAAGCCAACAAACTGCCGTTAAGATAATACTCAACAATTTTGTCGTTGTCAGCGGCACCTGTTTTCCATACAAGTTTCCAATAAAAGTTGTCACCAGGGTCAAATATTGATTGATCATGATAAGTTGAAGATTTGACCTGTGAGCGCCGGCTATTATTAGCGTGCCAGATATGGACGTGCGCTGTATGGTGTATGCTTCTTTGCCCGGCCGGTTCATCGCCGGCTACCCAACTTTCGTTAAGATCCCACTCCGTCGAGACGTCGAAGACTTCGGAAACGTCGAACCCAAGATCGTTAGCAGGCGTCCAGCCATTGCTGTAGGTCCACGGCATGGCGTTGAAGTTGCCGGCGCGCAGCGGCGATGAGCACCACACCTCCAGGCAGACTTGCCCAGCGTTATGGACTGTCTGGACGCCCTCGAACGTGTCGCTGTTGGGGCCGAACGTCCAACCATCATTGGGGGTTGGTGAGTTGTAGTGGCTCATCGACTGCGCGATGCCGCCACGCCGATTGCCGACCGGAATCTCTTCGGTCGGGTCGGCGGGCGGCGTCCCCGAATAGTCGGCGCGGATGATCAGCCCGCGCGCTGGGTCCACGCTGACCGCATCATGATAGCAAGTCGTCCGCTGATCGACGACGAATGACTTGAGCACCGTCGCATCGTCGATCTTGAAGAACCGCTGGTTGCCGCCCGTTCCCTGGTTGAGAACGCCGCCTTCGCTCAGGGTGGCGCGGCGCAAGTCCCAATCGCGCGCAACGGACGCAAAGCCTGGGTGAAGCGGGGCGACGGGCAGCCCTGACGCGGAGGCGACGAGGTGCTTGCCGATGTACAGCGGCGGCCGGACGCGACGGCAGCCGACATAGGCTGGAAGCGTGATCACGTCACGCCTCCTTCACGGCGTAGAACCAGCCGCGGACCTTACCGGCGATCACGTCCAGATCCGCTGGTTCATCGACGAGCACCGCCTCCATGGATGGCGTCCAATAGCGCTCGCGCGTCAGAACGGCGCGCACGATCTCGGGGCCGTGTGTGGCTAGCGTGACATCCGTCAGAGCGCCAAAGGTGGCCGGGAGCGACAGCGTCGCCACGTGCGCCCCGTCCACCGCCAGATGCGCGCTGGCGCCGTCGCAGTGCAATGTGAGCGCCACCGCCTCGTCGTTCGCCCACGCGCTTCTCAAGTCGCCGGTTGCGGTCGCGCCGTCACCAAGGACGAGTCCTACGGCTTCGTCGTAGCTAAGGGTGATCGTCTGTGCACCGTCGCTCAACGTGAGGAGGTCGACCGCTGGCGACGAGGCCGGCCGCATCGCGACGAGGCCAACACCACCGGGAACCGGCTTAACGCCCGACCAGACAAGGCCGCTGAACGGCAGTTCGCCGGCGGCGCTGATTGGGGACGCGCTCGCCGGCAGCACGCGGACCGCTGTTTCGGAAACCTCAAGACCACATCCGGTGCCCGTAATCGGGTCGTAGTTCGGGCCGATCGCGATGTCGGCGGAGGTGACCGCGTAGCCCGGTTGAACCTTGAACCGCATGACCACGCGAATCACGTCGAGACCGTTGCCGGCAATCGTTTCAAGATTCCGGAAAACGACGTTCGCTCCGATCACCGGGCTCATGTCAATTTCTGGGTAGTCAAAGGCTTCGCGAACCAGGACCGTTGGCACTTGGCCATCACCGATCTGGTGCCACTTGTTGATCGATCGATAACCAACCGTGCTGCCCATGCGGATGTAAACGGCAACCTTGCGAACCAAGTCGCCGCCCGGCGGGGCGTAACCGCGGGCGTTGAAGGCAACTTCGATTGTCTCGCCTGCCGCTGCCCGAACGCCTTCCGCGACGACGAGGCGACCGACGCCACCCGCAAGCGAGATGAAGCTCCGGCCCGCAACGCCGCCGACCGCGACGATGCCAGGCTGTAGCTCGACCGCCCCAGCGTTCGGGTCGGGAACCATTTCGGATGCCGCCTTGCCGAGCCCGAGACGCGTCGGCCCTCGGCGCAAGCCGCCCTGCGTGCTCCACACCGGCGCGATGTCCCGCCTGACGGCTGCGTTGAGCGTGCCGCGCCACCACAGCGGCGAGGTGTCGGCCTCCATCGCGAGCAGCGTGGCCGCGGCCGCGTCGTTGTCGAGGCGAGCCAGCTCGGCGAGCGCCTGCTGGGCGTCAGCCTGCACCACGTCGATCTGGTTACGGAGGTCATTCACCGCGGACGACGGCTCGGTCGAGCCGACGTAAGGCATGATGTTGTGAACCATTCGAGAGGGTCTCCGAGCTGGATCGGGCGCGAGCGCGCTGGCTATGTTATAGGAACATATACCTTGCACGCTGGCAACCCTCTTCCCTCTCCTCCATTTGCATGCAACTGGCGCGTTCTTTCGCCGATCGACATTAGCCTATGCCGATTTTCGCCGCGCATACCCCGATGTTGTGGCGACATTCTTCGATCATTTTACCGATTGCCTGTAGCGCCAAGCCTGCGGTTTCTTCCGCCCGGCATTCGAAGCCAATCAGAGCAACGCTGGTTCGCGCGTCAAACAATCGAGGACACTAATGGCTAGCTTCGTTGGCCTGGGCGATACCACGTTCTTGGTTCCGCCAGGGGCGGAGACGGTCGACGCGACGATTGTGCGAACAGGGGATCTGTCCGCCGGCGTCACGGTCACTTATTCAACCAGTGATTTTACTGCGACGGCGGGCGAGGACTACGTCGCCGTGGCTGATGGGCAAGCCGTCTTCGCGCCTGAGCAGAGCGAGGTCACGGTCACCATCGATCTCCTTCCCGACCCCGGGGACAGTGACGTCCAGAGCTTTGCGTTATCGCTCCTCGGCGTGAGCGCCGGCGGCACGTTGCGCACGCCTCGAACAGCGCAAGTCATCCTGAACTCGGACGGCGAGGGTCCCGGCTCGGCGCCGATCGATGATGTTCAGGTGAGCTATCTGAACGTCGTCGAGGATCTGGTGGCGCCGATCGACATCGCGTTCATGCCGGGCTCGCCCGACACGTTCTTCGTTGCGACGCAACCCGGCGTCGTCTGGGCCGTCGAGGATGGTATCCGCAACGCGAGTCCGGTCCTGGACATTCAGGACGTCACGAACTTCATTCAGGACCGCGGCTTGC
>CAYUKE010000348.1:3052-3487 GCA_964445185.1 uncultured Geminicoccaceae bacterium | reverse complement strand
GTCAAAGCCGAGACGAAGCTTGGCAGAATGCCCGCGCCGTCAAGGCGCTGTCTCAATCCCCTGAAGAACGGGTCAAAGCCGAGACTCCAAGCCCCAAAAAAGCCGAACGATTCAAAGAGCTTACGGGCACCCCCGTCGGAGAAACCCGAACACTCGTGGTTGATGTATTGAGCCGCTCCAGCACAACCAAACCAACCCGTTGTGATACCTCGCTTTTGCCACCGCGGCCGGGCGCCGGCAAGTGCCCAAAACACCCTCGAGAAGCTTGTCGCGCGGCGCCGCCGCAGCGGGATCGCTACTGCACCGCCTTGACGATCGAGGCTGCCGCCGGCTTACACGACATATTCGGTTTTGGCACGCCGTGTTCGTCCATCGGCGTCGGCGTCAACGGGTCAGTTCATGAGCGCCTCCACCTTCTGCCTCGCGATCGAGGTC
>CAYUKE010000348.1:2598-3042 GCA_964445185.1 uncultured Geminicoccaceae bacterium | reverse complement strand
GGGCGTCTCCGCGACATCGCCGGCGGCAGCGATCTCGTCGATGCGCTGTGCGCCTATGACGGCGACGACCTGCTCCAGCGGTGCATCGATGAGCTGCGAGCGACCGAGGCAACGCCACTCGACGACCTTCGCTTTTCGCGTCGCGCCGGCGCCGCCTTCATGGCTCTTTCTGCTGACCCTGAGGGGTTGCGCGAATTGCGTGCACTCTGGACCTTGACCGTCCGCCGCGCCCTGCCGGGCGTGGATATGGTGTCAGCGCTCGGTGAGGGTGAAAGCGAAGGCGCGGCCATCCGGGCCGCGACGAACGAGCTGCGTCGCGCACGCAGCCGTGCCCGACCGGTAGGCCCGGGGCCTGGCCCCTTCGTTCAGCGCTCGCCGCGGACGGGCAAGAGTGCGATGATGATCGATCGTCGGCGCGGCGGTGAACCGATCGACGCGCTGACC
>CAYUKE010000348.1:0-2588 GCA_964445185.1 uncultured Geminicoccaceae bacterium | reverse complement strand
AGGCACGACCGGCTGGGCGAGAAGTTCGCCGGCGAGGCGGGGCAGGGCTACGACTGGCCGCTCGTCTTTCAGGACGACGACGCGAGCGGCAGCGATGCCACCGTGTTTCCGCTGCTCCGCGACAACAACACGATCGGCGTGATTCACGCCGACGGCAACGGCTTCGGCCAGCTGCTTATCAACTTGCAGGCGGCTTTGAAGCGCGCCGAGGAGCGCGCCTCGGGGCTCGACTACGCCGGGCACTTCTCGGCGATCTCCGAGGCCATGGCCGCGATGACGCTCACCGCGGCGCGCAAGGCGACGGCCGACATCCTGGTGCCCAACGCGCCGACCGGCGTGATGCCCGCTCGCCCGATCCTGCTCGGCGGCGACGATCTCAGCATCATCGTCCGCGGCGATCTCGCCGTCGACTTCACCGAGCGGTTTCTCGAGACCTTTCGCGAGGCGAGCCGACAGCATCTGGAGCGCCTCAGAAAGCGGGCCGACCTGCCCGCGATGGCTGAGGTGCTGGCGGGCCGCGAACACCTGACCGCCGGCGCCGGCATCGCTTTCGTGAAGGCCTCGCAGCCGTTCTATCTCGCCAACGGCCTCGCCGAGGATTTGGCGAAGGCCGCCAAGCGTGCCGCGAAACGGGGGGCGCAGCGAGACGCGACGCCGGGTGAGGCCACACCGCCGGTGCCCTCCTGCCTCGCCTTCCACCGGATCACCACCGCGATGATCGACACCTTCGCGGACATCGACGAGCGCGAGCTGCGCAGCCGATGGGACGGTGCGCCGTACCGGCTCAGCGCCCAGCCCTACGCGCTCGAACCAGGGCCGCACGGACTGGCTCTGCTCACCTCTTTGCAGGCCCTGAAAATGTGGCTCGACGGCGAGCAGAGTGCCCGTGGTCGATTACGGACCATCTTGACCTGCGCGGCCGACGAGCCCGAGCGAGGCGCGCAGCTCTACAGGCGCTGGTATGGCGTCACCAAGTCCGATGACCCGACCGCGCTCGACGACCTGGAGACATTGCTTCAGGCCCTCGACGTCGAGGGTTTTGGGGCCAAGGGTCCCGGATTCCGGTCTGGCGACACGGCCGAGGACCGCGCAACGCCATTGTTCGACGCGCTCGCCCTCCGGATGGTCGAGCGTGGCAAGGTGGCCCCGATAGAGTCGGCCGATGCGGCCTGAGTACCTGATCCTCGACCTCCAGCTGCTCGGCTACTGGCATGCGGGCACGGGCCGTGGCCAGGGGGGCTTCGTGGACGCGCTTTGCAACCGCGACCGCCTGGGCCTGCCGTTCCTGCCCGGCCGTACGGTCAAGGGTCTGTTGCGCGACGCCGTCGGGCTTTGGGCGGGTGCGCACCTCGGCGAGCCGGCGTGGCGGCTCGTCGTGGAGTTGTTCGGCGGGCCCGGTTTCGACGACGCGCCGGTAGGCCGCGATGGCGAGCGACGGGCCCGGCGGGTCACTGAAGAGGGCGCGCTCGCAGTGACGAGCGCCCGCCTTCTCGCGGCCGAACTGGCCTACTTCGAGCAACTGCCCGACGACCGTCTGCGAGCCCTTCGCGCCGGCCTCTTCGCGAGGCTGTCGCAGACGGCGATCGACAGCGATCGTGGAGCAGCGAAGCGAGGCTCGCTGCGAACCGTCGAGGTGGCCGTCCCGGTCATGCTCGAAGCCCGGGTCGAGCCGGTCCGAGACGCAGCGCTACCGGACGACCTGACCTGGCAAGACGTGGTCCGCCGCGCCGCGCCCCTGCTCCGTGCCGTCGGTATGGGCCGGTCGCGAGGCCTGGGCCGGTGCGTCTGCTCGGTGCGCGAGGCGTCTCATGCCTGACGTCAGCCTGATCGCCACCCTGCTAGACGACGTTGTCGTTAGCGCGAGTTCCGCCTCCGCCGGCGGTCACCGTTCGCTCGACTACCTGCCGGGCGCGCTTCTCTTGGGCGCGGCGGCGGGCCGGCTCTATCGCGATGGGTTGGCCGAGGGCTGGGCGTTCGACGCATTTCACGACGGCGCGGTGCGGTTCGGCGACGCTTGGCCAGTACACGCGAAGACCGGCGAGGTCGGCCTGCGGCTGCCTCTCTCGCTGCACTACCCCAAGGTTCGACACGACGGGCAGGCCGGCGGCGCCACGGACGAGGGTCGCCTCCTCACGGAGGACATACGCAACCTGGCGGCCCAAGAGCCCGACCCAGACCTCCAGTGGGAGCAGGTTCGGGGCGGCTACATCACCGCGGGGCTTCAGATCGAAAAGCCCTTGTCGGGTTTTGCCATGAAGACGGCCATCTCGGGGGCGACGGGCCGCGCCGCGGATGCACAGCTGTTCGGTTATGAGGGAATCCTCGCGGGAACGCGCTTCGTTGCCACTGTGACCGCAGACGATGCCGAGCTTCTGGATCGCATCGTCAACGCCCTCGTCGCGGCGCCGGTGCGCCTCGGTCGATCGCGTAGCGCCGAGTATGGGCGCGTGCAACTGGAGCGACTGCCTCTAGTGTTCACGCCCTGGCGCACTGGCGACAGCGGTGCCCCGCGCGACGTGACGCGGCTCTGGCTGCTGAGCGATGCCTGGCTGCACAAGGAAGGAGAGCCGCTGCTCGCTCCCGACGGC
>CAYUKE010000347.1:0-3488 GCA_964445185.1 uncultured Geminicoccaceae bacterium | reverse complement strand
GCAACGCCCTTCGTGCGAAGAGCCCGGCGGTCAAGATCTTCCTGGCGGACCCGCTCGGCTCAGCGCTCTTTC
Organism: uncultured Geminicoccaceae bacterium; assembly: GCA_964445185.1. Lineage (GTDB taxonomy): Bacteria > Pseudomonadota > Alphaproteobacteria > Geminicoccales > Geminicoccaceae > JAAAPF01. The sequence goes on along the minus strand of CAYUKE010000347.1, from coordinate 3,416 downwards.
ACTACTATGAGACCGGCGAGCTCAAGGCCGAAGGCGGCTCGATCACCGAGGGGATCGGCCAGGGCCGCGTCACCGCCAACCTCGAAGGGTTCCGCCCCGACGGGCAGTTCCAGGTTCCCGACGCCGAGGCGCTGGACGTGCTCTTCGCCCTGATTCGCGATGAGGGGCTGGTCCTCGGCGGCTCCGCCGGTATCAACGTCGCCGGCGCGATCCGGGCCGCGCGTGTGCTGGGGCCGGGGCACACCATCGTGACCATTCTCTGCGACCATGGCACACGCTATCAATCGAAGCTGTTTGATCCCGCTTTTCTCGAGGCTAAGGGCCTGCCGGCGCCACCGTGGCTCGCGGCCGCCTGATCCGCCAACGCGTTGAGGAGTTCCACATGGCCAGCGCGCTTGTCTCCACCGAATGGCTCGCCGCGCATCTGGAGAGCCCTGACGTCCGTGTCGTCGACGCGACGTTCTTCCTGCCGAAGGCGGGCCGGGACGCCCGCGCCGAGTTCGAGCAGCGGCACATCCCGGGTGCGGTCTTCTTCGATGTCGAAGACATCAAGGACGACGAGGCGTCGGCGCCGCTAATGGCGCCGCCCGCCGCCAAGTTCACGGCCCGCGTTCGAAGGCTCGGCCTCGGGGACGGCGCGCGCATCGTGGTCTACGACGGCAACAACTTCTGCGCGAGCGCGCGCGTCTGGTGGATGTTCCGCCTGTTCGGCGCGAGCGACGTCGCGGTCCTCGACGGCGGCCTCGCAAAATGGGTCGCCGATGGCCGGCCGGTCGACGACCTGCCGCGGGCGCCGACGGACCGCCACTTCACGGCCCGCGAGAACACGTTGATCGTGCGCGACCTCGATCAGGTACGCGCCAACATCAAGACCAAGGCGGAGCAGCTCGTCGACGCGCGCTCGTCGGGCCGGTTCTACGGCGTCGAGCCGGAGCCGCGCGAGGGGTTGCGTGCCGGCCACGTCCCCGGGAGCGTCAACCTTCCCTACGAGGAACTCATCGACCCGGCGACGCGGACCCTCCTGCCACCGGAGCGGCTGCCCTCCATCTTCGAAGCCGCGGGCGTCGACCTGGCGCGGCCGATCACGACGACCTGCGGCTCCGGGGTTAGCGCTGCGATCTTGAATCTCGCCCTCTACGAGCTCGGCCACATTGAGGCGGCGATGTATGATGGGTCCTGGGCTGAATGGGCGGGTCGCGCCGATACGCCGGTCGAGACGACTTGAGCTAATGTCGAGCACGGACCGGCAGACGACGCTCGTCACCTATCTGGAAATGACGGCGCCGGCACCCGTCACGCGGCTGTGGCCATCACCGGGCTTGCGGATCGAGCGGCTGCGCGACCCGAGCGTTCGCTTCTACCGCTATCTCTACGACGCGGTTGGCGGCGATTGGTCGTGGCTGGCCCGGCGGCAAACGCCAGACGCGACACTGCTGGCGGAGATCAGCCACCCCGATGTGGACGTGGAACTCCTCACAGAGGGCGGCGTGCCCGCGGGCTACGGCGAAGTCGACCGACGTGGTGGTGAGGACGTCAAGATCGCCTATTTCGGCTTGGTGCCGGAAGCGGTCGGCCGAGGCTTCGGCCACTGGTTCCTTGAGCAGATCGTGGCCCGTGCCTGGCGCTCGCGGCCGCGACGGGTCTGGCTCCACACTTGCGACCTCGATCATCCGCGCGCGCTTTCGACCTACGCCGCGGTGGGCTTCAAGATCTACGATCGCCGCCTCGAGCCGATCGTGCCGCTGCGCGCGACCGGCTGAGCGCTCAGCGCCGACCGACGAAAGAAAGGACGCCAGCGGCAGAACCGCTGGCGTCGGGGTGTGAGGTCTGTGTCTCGGCGCCGAAGAGCCGTGGGCTCAGCGGAGCGAGGCCTCCTGCTGCGGCCCGGGAGCTCGCAGTGACGGCCACTCGTCGATGGCGTTGCCGCCAAACATCGGCTTGTAGACGCCGTAGTGGCAGGTGGTGCAGTTGGCCTTGGGCGCGTCGCCGTCGGGACCGAGGCGATTCGCCGGATAGACTGGCTGCAGCGGCACCAGGTAGGCGTTGTTGAGTTCGCGCACCATGCGGATACCGTGCCAGGCGGTGGCCCGCTGCGGTGGGACCTGCTCCCATTTGTAGAAGGCGCGGCTGTTGTGGCAGTAGGTGCAGTTCACGCCGAGCGACGAGGACATGTGCATCATCAAGCTGTAGGTCCACTCGGTCTGCTTGATTGACGTACGGTTGCCGGTCGGCAGCGCCGTCAAGCCGTGCACGCGGATCTCGTTGTCCTCTTCGAGGAACGGCGTGAAGGGATCGAACGGCAGGGAGGTCAGCGCCGCTGCATCCGACACCATGTTCTGGCCCGCGAGGTTGCCGAGGAGCCCGGTCCCGGGGATCGACTTCTCGAACCAGATCGCCGGCGGCACCGGCTGACCACGGTGGCAGGTGTAGCAGTTGACGCCAGCCGCACCCTCGGTCGGGTAGACGTGGTTGGCCGCCCACTCGCTGTTGACGTACTGGGTCATCTCCAGCATGCGCCGCGAGACTTGGTAGGTGTACAGCGAGCCGTCGGCCAAGTTGTCGAGGTTGTGACAGTAGTCGCAGGCCGCACCATCACCGACTACCCACTCCGACATCGCCGACATCAGACGACCGAACTGGTCGATCGACAGATGTCCGAGAACCTCGACGTTCTCGTAGACCTCGGCGGCGGTTGGCCCGGAGAGGTCCACCTCGGCGAACGGATAGATCGGCGGCGGAACCTGGTTCTCCTCCATCTGGTCGGCGACTTCGCGCGGGTTGTAGACCTGCTCGAGGCCGATGCCACGGAAGCCGTTCTGGGCCGTGTCGATCGGCGGGCGGTCCCAACCGGCGCCGTAGAACATGGCGAAGGTGAAGAGGAAGGCCACCGCCAGTAGAACGACGAACCCGAACCTGACCTTACTCATTGCCCAGCTCCCGTGAGCAAGTTCGGATCCTGGACCGGCGGATAGACGTCGGGGTAGAACGGCGCGAAGTCGTGCTTCACGGCCCAGAGATACCAGTTATCGACGACGGTTCCGGTGAGCAGGATGCCGATGCCGCCCGTGAGGGTGGTCAGTACGGCGAACCACCAGGCCCAGCGATGGATCGATTCCATCGTCGCGTTGAAGCCCATCGTCCACCGCCAGAACAGCGCCGCGCGCTCGGATGCCGTACCACGATCGGTAATCTGCTCGACCTCCCGGTCGCCGCCGTAGCGGGCAACGGCCAGGATCGTGGCGCCATGCATCGCAAAGAGCAGGGCCGACCCGTAGAGGAAGACGATCGAGAGCGCGTGGAACGGGTTGTAGTGAAAGTTGCCGTAACGAACCGAGATCGCCGTCGTCCAGTCGAGGTGGGGGAAGATCCCGAACGGCACACCTTCGCTCCAGGAGCCCATCAAAATGGGGCGAATG
>CAYUKE010000346.1:0-3490 GCA_964445185.1 uncultured Geminicoccaceae bacterium | reverse complement strand
ACAACTGCGACCAGCGAGGCTGCGGGCTCCAGCTGACAATACCACGGATCTCGTCCTGACGTACCGTAGGCTGGTCACCCGTGAGATCGCGAAAGCGGCGAAGGCGCCCCTCCAGGCCGACCGATACGTCTGGCGACAACCGCCCATCGACGGCAATGCCCGCTAAATCGCTTTGCGAGCCGCCGAGATCGTCGAAGAACTGCTGGAAACCGGCGATGGTACCCGGCTGGATGGTGCGTGCGATCGGTAGGTCGACCAGCGACGTCGAGCGGAGCGCCGCTGCGCGCAGCCGCCAATCCGGCGCAAACCGCCACACGGCACCCAACTTAGGGTTGACTGACTCGAAGCTCCGTTCTTCCTGATCGAAATCGTCATAGCCTAGCCCAATTGTAGCTGTCACATCTCTCATCAGCCGTAGGTCGGACAGAGCGTAGACCGATATTTGATCACGGCGGATCGCCTGCCGATCCGATGTCCCCGATGCGTCCGCCCAAAGGCCACCGATGGTCAACGCGCCAAACTCGAACCGACGAGTGTACTGCGGCTCGAACTGCAAACCGTCCAAATCAGCGCGAAAATCGACGTCCTCCAATGTCTGGCCGCCGCCGAAATTGATCTCAGTCACGTCGAACGCGGTCTCTTCTCGATTCCCATAAGATACAGCGACAATCGCTTCGTCATTCGGCGTGGGCCTGTAGCGGGCCGCGATGGTGGCGCCGTCCTCGTCAATCGTCCGTCGCGCCAAGTCGTTAAGCTCGACAACTTGGCCGCCAAACAGCGGAAAGTTCGGTTCCGGTGAGAAGTTGAAGTTCAAGTAGCCGGTCTCGGTCTCGCGCACGAACGCGTCGACGACGAGGTTAAGATCGCTGCGCAGCGCGAGATTGGCCTGGACGCGGCCGGCCGTCGTCGTGATGTCGTTGTTCACGCGAAAGCCGTTGGTGTCCGAGCCGAGGTAGGCTGCCCGCAAGCCGACTGGGCCGTAGAGCGCCGTCGCCGACACTTCTCCGCCGAGCGTGTCCTGGGTCCCGCCGAACACGTCGACGGTCCCGCCGATGCCGTCACGTTCGAAGAAGCGGGTGTACTCGTTGAGGCCTGGGATGAAACCCGACCGCGTCGGCGTGAGGTTCACACCGCCCGATCCGCCAATGGCCGAAAACGCGTCGCGCGTTGGCGGGGCCAGCAGATCGCTGCGGAAGCTCGCGCTGGCGCGGGCAACCTCGGCGTCGCTTTTGAGAGCGAAGGCCTCGGCGAGGAAACGGTTGGCCGTAAAGCTCGTCACATCGTCGGTGACGGCCACACCGGCATCGCTTTCGGCCCGCTGGGTGAGCCCCAGATCGCGGTAGATACGCGCGCCGGTCACCGAACGCGTCGCACGATCGCGGTCGAGGAGCAGCCGGGATCGGCTCACTGCGCGGTTGTCGTTGCGCGCCTGCGCCGCCTCGAGGTCGGCGAGCGCCTCGACGGGGCGGTTGCCGTCCGCCTTGCGCAGCGCGTCATAGTACCAGGGGGTCGGGTCCGTCGGATCGAGCGCGCGGGCGATCTCAAGCTGGACCTCGGCATCGACGTCGTTGAACGCCTCGGCGTAGGCCTTGCCGAGATAGCTTCGAACGAGCGAGCGGTTCGGATCGAGGGTCGCGGCGATCTCGAGGTCCCGCTCGCCGGCGGCGAGATCGCCTGTGCGGATCTTGGCGAGGCCCAGGCCCAGTCGCGTGATCGGGTCTTGTGGGTCCTGTTCGAGCGAAGCCTCGAACGCTAACCGCGCCGCACCGGCATCGTTGTCGCTCAGCGCCGCGAAGCCCAGAACCTTTGAGGTCAAGGGCCCGTCACCCAAGGCCGCCGCACGCTCGGCAGCGGCGCGCGCCCGGCGTGCATCGCCGAAGGCAAGCTCGAGTTCCGCCAGCCGCGCCTGAACCAGCGGGTTGTCGGCACCCGCGGTGCCGGCGCTCGCGCGGACAACGGCACGCGCCTCATCAATGCGGCCCTCGGCCTGCAGCGCGTACGACTGCGCCAGGGCCACCGCCGGCAGGGTCGGATCATCCTCACCGAGCAGTGCCAACGCTTCGCCCGGACGATTGCGGCCGACGGCGATGCTCGCCTGGAGCGCGCGCTTCTGCACGCCCTCGTCGCCGCCATCATCGAGTTCCGCCAGGGCTGCCTCCGCCCGCGCGACCTGCCCCGCCTCCAAGGCGGTCGCGGCCGCCTCAAGCGTGCCGTTTGTCGGGTCGCCGGGGACGAGTACGGGTGGGTAGAACAGCGTCCAGGTCAACGCGTCATCGGCGAAGGCGGCGAAGACCTCCGCATCCTCGCCAGCCGGCGTGGCAACGACGCGGTCGCCCTCGACGTCGAGCCGATCACCACTCTGGAGACGTTCCTCGCCGGTCGTCGTTTCGGCCGCAAGCTCGCCTTCCAGGACGAGCCATTGCTCACGCTCATCGGCGACCCGCACGAGCACTTCCGTGCCCTCGACGCCGGCGTTGACAAACGGCGTCTCCACGCTCAGCTCGCGCGGCACGCGGCTGAGGAAGTAGATGGCGCCCTGGATCAGCTCGAGGACGCCCGAGCCGGCCTCGTCGGGAACCGTGTCGACGCGGAGGGTGCTGCCCTCGTCAACGCGGATGATGCTCTGCGCCTCCTCGAAGACGAGGGTGAGCCGGCTGTTGGCATCCGTCTCGACGACGACGCCGGGACAGATGGGCATGTCCGCTTCGATTGGGACGCGCCCGCCATCAGAAACGACGAAGACCGCGCCGTAGGCTTGCGGCAGCGCCAGGCCCGCCCCGCCATCGCAGGCATGGGCCAACCTCGTCCCGCCGGTCGCCGCCAAGCCCGCCAAGACGACGACAGCGCAACCGATCCCACCGTTGCTCCGCCACCGGGGGGTTCGCATCAGGATGCCCTCAGCAAACGGGGTGGCGGTCCGTCCGCGGCGTTCGGCAACGCGTGCGTCGAACAAGGCCACAGCCGCGCCAGCGTGATCAAGGTCGCGTCGCGATCGGGAAGCGGCACCGCGCCGACCTCATCGTGCGGGAAGTCGGACGGCAGACGACGCAGCACCGCCTCGCTCGCCAGGACCAGCGCCGGCGTATCGGCGGCGAGAAACAGCTTGCCAAGCTGCTCGACGCGCCGCCCTGTGTTCACGACGTCGCCAATCACCGTGTAGGTCTGGAACGAGCCGCTGCCGACCAGGGCCGCGCGGCCGACACCCGCATGGATCCCGACCCGCAGCCGGACGGCGTGGAGGCCCCGGGCGCGGCGCTCTTCGTAGGTGCGCGCGAAGCTCTCGGCGATGGCGACGGCCGCCCGCGCCGCGCGTTCGGCGCCGTCGTCGACGGCTTCGGGCGCGCCCCAGAAGGCCATCAGCCCGTCGCCGACAAACGAGGCAACCAAGCCGCCCTCGGCCTCGATGCAAGCCGCCGCAGCTCGGAAATGCGAGTTCAGGAACGCCTCTACCTCGGTCGGTTCATGGGCGGAAGCAAAGGCGGAGTAGCCG
>CAYUKE010000345.1:0-3504 GCA_964445185.1 uncultured Geminicoccaceae bacterium | reverse complement strand
GCCTCGGCGGCGGCGAGCGCAAGCTCTACATCAGAAGCATCAAGCCGGATCAGCGGCTGCCCCGCCTCGATCCGCTCGCCACCCTCGAACAGGATATCTGAGACGACGCCGTGAAGGCGGGTGGAGACGACGGCCCGTTTGGCGGCTTCCACCCGGCCTTCGAAGATCAGAGGCTCCGCTAGAACGGGCGCGGCGGTGAGCGCACCGACGACGATCAGTGCGATGCGCATCATCCTTGCCACTCTTTGGTCGCGGCAAGGCGCAGCGGCGCAGGTCCCGGCCTGCAGACACTCGACTTCAGCAGCAGCGGCGTTCGACCGGCTCTCGGCCCAGCTCGCGGCCGTCTCGGCCAGAAGCAGGCGCAGTGGGCCAATGGCTCGCGAAATCGCGTTAGTTTGGCGGACCACTGCGGTCTCCTAACGCGGGCGCCGGCACACCCGGTCCGCCGAAGATGGGCACGGGCGACCAGTCGGGAAGCTCGGGCAGCGGCGCGGGCCCGTGCGCAACAAACGCGCCCTTGGCATGGACGATGGCGCCACCGACGAATGTCAGATCGGCAGTAATGTCGGCGATCTCGTCCTCGGCGCAGGCGAAATAGTTGCGGTCGAGCACGGCGAGGTCGGCGAGTTGGCCTGCCTTGAGCTGGCCCTTTTTTCCCTTCTCACGGCTGAACCACGCCCCGGCGGCGGTCCAGTGGCGCAACGCCTCCTCGCGGCTCAACCGGTTCTCCGGCGCCCAGATCAGGTCGCCACCGCGGCCCTTGCCGGAGACGGCCCAGTGGATCGCTAGCCAGGGGTTGTAGGACGAGACGCGCGTCGCGTCCGTCCCAGCGGCTAGCGGCGCACCTGAGGCCATCATCTTGCGCACCGGCATCACGTCGCGCAGCGCTGCCTCGCCATAGCGGTCGCGATAGGCCGTCGCCTGAAAGGCGATCCGGTTTTGGTAGCTGATTCCGCCGCCGAGCCTAGTCACCCACTCCATCGTGCGCTCGGAGACCGTCTCGCCGTGGTCAAAGATCCAATTGAGCTCCTCGAGCCCTTTATCCCTTCCGATCTCCTCAACCAGCGAAAGCAGCCGATGCGCGCTCTCCTCATAGGTGCAGTGGAAGCGGATCGGCCAGCGGTTCGCGAAGAGGAACTCCAGAACCGGGCGCAGATCGCCCTCCATGCGCTTCGGTAGGTCCGGGCGCGGATAGGAGAAGTCCTCGAAGTCGTAGGCCGAGGCGACAAGCATCTCGCCGGCGCCGACGCATTTGAGGAAATCGTCACCCTGATCGGGCTTTACGAGGTCGTTCCAGCGTTTGAAGTCGTCCAGCTCGAACAACGGTCGCTGGGCGAAAAGCTGGTAGCCGATCCGTACGGACTGCTCGCCGCGCCGGTTCAGCTCGGAAATGACGCCGTAATCGTCGGGGTAGTTCAGGAATCCACCCGCACAGTCGAGTGCCGAGGTCAGGCCAAGCCCGTTCAACGCGCGAAAATAGTGCTTGGTCGAGGTGATCTGCTGCTCGAAATCGAGCTTCGGCGCCATGTCGAGCAGGGCATAGAGCGGCTGCGCGTTCGGTCGCGCCATGGCCAGACCGGTCGGGTTGCCCTCGTCGTCCCGCTCGAGCCGGCCGGACACGAACGGCTCGTAGTAGTGGCTGTCGATGCCGAGCGCGCGCAGCGCCGCTTTGTTCAGCCAGCAGCGGTCGTAGAGATGCAGCACATAGACCGGCACGTCCGGCGAGACCGCGTTGATCTCGTCGATGGTAGGCAAGCGCTTCTCGGTGAACTGGTCGACGGACCAGCCTCCCACGACGCGTATCCACTGGCCCGTCGGCGTCCGCTGCGCCTGCGACTTGAGCATCGCGAGGCCGTCCGCAAGCGAGGGGACGTTGTCCCAGCGCAGCTCCATGGCGAAGTTGTTGCCCTGCCGAATGATGTGGGTGTGGCTGTCGATCAGGCCGGGGATGACGCGGCGGCCGGCGAGGTCGATCACCCGCGTGGCGCGCCCCGCGGCCGCCATGATCGTGGCATCGTCGCCGGCCGCCGCGACGCGGTCGCCGCGAATCGCGATTGCGGTCGCTTCGGGCGCGTCGGGGTCCATCGTGGTGACGCGACCATTGCGCAGGATAAGATCGGGGGCGTTGGTCACGGCGCGTCTCCTGTGTTCTTGTCGTGCCGAGCCCGCCACGCGCAGTGCGGGCCCGTTTCTCTGCTCCGCTTAGGAGTCGCGATTGTCGCCGAAGGCGATGACGGGCGACCAGTCGGGGCTGATCGGCGGCATGTGGCGGAGGTCCTGGACCGCATAGACGCCGCGACCGAAGACGACGTTGCCACCCACCACCGTCAGGTCTGCGCGCAGCTTGGCGATCTCAGTATCGGTGACGACGAAGTAGTCACGGTCGAGAATCGTCAAGTCTCCGAGTTGGCCCGCCGTGATCGCGCCCTTGCGACCAGCGTCGCCGGTGAACCACGCCGCGCCGACGGTCCAGAGGCGCAGCGCCTCCTCGCGCGTCAGCAGGTTCTCGTCGTCGTACATCCGCAACCCGCCGCGCGAGAGGCCCGTGCTCAGCCACTGGATCGAGTACCAGGGGTTGTACGAGGTCACGCGCGTCGAGTCGGTACCGGCGCCGACCGGCACGCCGAGATCGAGAATGAACCGGAAGTTCGGGGTCTTCTTGAGCGCCTCGGCTCCATAGTTGGCGATGAAGTCCTCAGCCTGGAACTGGATGCGGTTCTGTAGCGCGATGCCGCCGCCGAGCGCCGCGACGCGCTCGAGGTTGGCTTCCGAGAACGTCTCGACATGGTCGATGAACCAGCCCGGTGTCAGGCCCGCGCCGCGCGCGACATCCTCATAGACTGGCAGCAGGCGGTCGCCGGTCTCGTTGTAAGTGACGTGCTGGCGGAACGGCCATTCGCCTTCGCCGAGGACGGTCATGACCTGACGCTGATAATCTTCGGCGCCGTCGTCGATGTCGGGGCGCGCGTCAGCGAAGATCTCGTAGTCGTAGGACGCCCAGGCGAGATTCTCGCCCGCGCCGACAAACTTCATCATGTCGTCGCCAGTGCCGGCACGGATGTCCTGCGTCCAGCGACGGTAATCGTCCAGTTCCTGACCCTTGAACTGCGGGAAGCTGTGATACCCGATGCGGACGGTCAGCAGGCCGTTCTCGTGCAGGTGACGATAGACCTTGTAAGGATCGGCGTCGGGGAACTCCATGCCGCCGCCGCCGGCGTCTGAAACCGACGTCACGCCCCAGCTGTTCAGCTCGTCGTTGTAGTGGATCGAGCTGTTGATCTGATCGCGAATCGAGAGCTTTGGCGCGCCCGCGAGCGTGCGATACATCAAGAGGCCCGACGGCGTAGCCAGAAGGCGGCCGGTCGGGTTGCCGTCGACCTTCTCGATCGTGCCGCCCGGAAAGGTCGGGTGCTCCTCGGTGTCATAACCGTAGTAGCTGATTGCACGGCTGTTGAGCAGCGTCAGCTTGTAGAGGTGGTGGATCAGCACCGGGTGGTTCGGCGC
>CAYUKE010000344.1:0-3518 GCA_964445185.1 uncultured Geminicoccaceae bacterium | reverse complement strand
CGGAGACCATGCACGTGCTGCGGGCGGAAAAGGGCTTCATCATCGTCGGCCAGGATACCGACGGCACGGTGACCCCCGTCGACCTGGGCATGGACTGGGCCGTCAAGGCGAGCGCCGACTTCATCGGCCGGCGCTCGCTCACCCGCAGCGACACCAGCCGCCCGGACCGGCGGCAGCTCGTCGGCCTCAGCACGGAGGATTCGCGCTTCGTCATCCCCGAGGGCGCGCAGCTCATCGCGGAACCGCGCGAGCGAGAGGGGCGGACGCCGATGCTCGGGCATGTGACGTCGAGCTACTTCAGCCCGACGCTCCAACGATCGATCGCGCTCGCCCTTGTCGCTGGCGGGCGCGGACGGACGGGCGAGACGGTCTATGTCGCGCGGCGGGGCCAGGAGCCGGTGCCGGCCCGGATCGTCGAGACGGACTTCCTCGCGGCCCAGGCGAGCAGCCGGTGAGCGACCAACTCCAGCGCTCGGCCCTGGCCCACCGCTCGCCGCTTCTTGGCGACGGCGAACTCCGCCTCGCCGAGCTTGCGCGCACAGGCCTGGTCGCGCTGCGCGGCGCGCCGGCTGCCGTGGCTACGCCGGTGCGCGAGACGCTGCAGCTCGATCTACCCCTCGCGGTCCGCGAGACTGCCGCCGCGCCACATGTGACGGCGCTTTGGCAGGGGCCTGACGAATGGCTGCTCGTCGTCGCCGATGGCGATGCCGCCGCTGTCGCCGAACGGTTGAACACAGCCCTCGCGGGTGTGCACCACCAAGCCGTGGACGTCTCCGACAACTTCACGGCGATCGAGCTGTCGGGCCGGCACGGCCGAGACCTGCTCGCCAAGCTGGTGACGATCGACCTGCACCGGCGGAGCTTCCACGCCGCCGAAGCGGTCGCGACGCGGCTGGCCAAGGCCGAGGTTCGGCTATGGCTGACGGCCGACGAGACCCTACCGTCGGGCCTGTCGTTCACCATCTTCGTTCGTCGCTCCTTCGCCGACTACGTTTGGTGCCTGCTGGCCGACGCCGGGCGCGAATGGGGACTGCCGGCGCAGGAACCGATCGGGCGGGTGCCACTCCACGGCGTCTAAGCCAGACGGCAAAGCCAGGATCAGAGCTTGCCTTCGGCCTCCAGCACCCTGCGCGCGACGCGAAAGCACTCCAATGCCTGCGGCACGCCGCAATAGATGCCAACGACGTGGATCGCGGCACGGATCTCCTCGGTCGAGACTCCGTTGTTGACCGCACCTCGGCAGTGGATCTCCCACTCGTGCATCTTCCCCAGCGCACCGATCATCGCGAGGTTCATCAACGACCTCGTCTTCGGATCGAGCGCATCGTCACCCCAGCCGAACCCCCAGCACCAGGCCGTCATTGCCTCCTGGAAGGGCCGGCTGAACGCATCCGCAGACGCCAGCGTCTGCTCGACATAGGCCTCCCCGAGCGTAGCCCTTCGGCACGCCAGCCCCTTCTCGAACAATGCGTCGTCCATCCGTCCTCTCCCCTTCCTTCGTCAGCGCGGGCGACCAAGCGCGCGATACGGTCGGGCGCGCTCCCTTGGCGTCGAGCTGCGGCGCGGCACACGGCTACAGCATGCGCGCTTGGTGCGAGCGCGGCCGGGGCCGCGTCCAACCAGCAACGCAAGTTGTTCTGGCCTACTCGGATGGCGTGACCGCTCGGCCAGCTACGCCACTCAGAGCTCGTAGGGCCAGCGCGCCGGCGCGAAGGCGTAGCCACCGTTCGCACGGCGCTCGATATGCCCGAAGCTCGGAAAGACGACGTGCGAGCCGGCGATCATCACGCGATCGGTCGCCACCTCGTCCATGAGCGCCAAGCGGGTGGCCGCGGCTGCCGGCTGGTCGACGTCGAAGGGGATCGTGACTTCCGGCCGCGCGAACTGAATCGGCCCCAGATGGACGATGTCGGCCCACAGCAGGAGCGTCTCGCCGTTCGAGGAGAGCAGAAGGCCCGTGTGCCCCGGCGTGTGCCCCGGCAGATGACGTGCGGTGACGCCGGGCGCGATCTCGGCCTTGTCCTGGATCAGCGTCGTCCGGTCGGCGTAGGCTGCCAGCGCGGCCTGGGCGGCGCGCGCGTAGCCCTGCACCTCCTCACCTGCATCGGCGAAGTTGCTGTCGTCGGACCAGAACGCGGGCTCGGCCTCGTGCGCGACCAACTCGGCCGCTGCGAACCGCGGCGCGTCGCCGTCGTTCAGGGCGCCGATATGGTCGGGATGGAGGTGCGTGCAGAAAACGGTGTCGATCGTCGCGGCGTCGATGTCGGCCGCCGCGAGCGCCTCGGTGAGCTTGCCAGTGGTGGGCCCGAACACACCGCCGGTGCCGCCGTCGACGAGGATGCGGCGGTCGCCGGCCTCGATCACGTACGCGTTGATCGCGGTGTTGACCGGGCCGACCTGCAGAAAGGACTGCTCGAGCAGGGCCGGGATCGCGTCGGCGTCGACGCCGACGAGCATCGCCGGATCGAGGCCGAAATAGCCGTCGAGCAAGGCGGTGATGTGAATGTCGCCGACGGCGCGGCGCTGGATGCCGAGCGTCGTGGCGTTGGCGGACAAGCCCGCGAACGGCAGCAGGGTGAACCCGGCGGCGGTACCAAGCAGGGCGCGACGCGAAACCATGGCGGCATATCCTCCAAATCGTTTTGACGTAACTATGGGGTAACCGACGTCGAGCGGCTACCCGCCTGGGCGGTGACCGCCGAGAAGCGCGGTCTCAGGCGTCGGCTTGGGCCGCCCGCTTCTGCGCCTTGCGCCGCTCGTTCGGGTCGAGGAAGCGCTTGCGCAGGCGGATGTTCGCGGGCGTCACCTCGACCAACTCGTCGGCGTCGATGTAGGCGAGCGCCGCCTCCAGGGCCATCTTCACGGGCGGCGTCAGATTGACGGCGTCGTCCTTGCCGGCGGCTCGGATGTTGGTGAGCTGCTTGGCCTTCAGGGGATTGACGTCGAGGTCGTTGGCGCGGCTGTGCTCGCCGATGACCATGCCGCCGTAGACCTTGGTTCCGGGACCGATGAAGAGCGGGCCCCGCTCCTCCAGGTTCCAGAGCGCGTAGGCGACCGCATCGCCCTGCTCGGTCGAGACCAAGACGCCCGTGCGGCGCGCCGGGATCGCCCCCTTGTGCGGCGCGTAGGCATGGAAGACGCGGTTCATGACGCCGGTGCCGCGAGTCATCGTCAAGAAGTCACCGAGAAAACCGATCAACGCCCGCGACGGCGCGTGCAGAACCAGGCGCTGCCGGCCGACGCCGGTGGGCCGCATCTCCAACAGATCGGAGCGGCGCTGGGTCAGCGCATCGATGACGGTGCCGGAGAACTCCTCGTCGACGTCGATGACGACCTCCTCGATCGGCTCGAGGGTGGCGCCGGTCGCCGAATCCGGCCGCATCACGCCCCGCGGCCGGCTGATCGACAGCTCGAAGCCCTCCCGGCGCATGGTCTCGATCAGGATCGCCAGCTGCAGCTCGCCGCGGCCGGCGACCTCGAACGAATCCTTGTCCGCACTCTGGGCGATGCTGAGCGCG
>CAYUKE010000343.1:0-3526 GCA_964445185.1 uncultured Geminicoccaceae bacterium | reverse complement strand
GTGACGTCGGACACGAGCAATGATCGTTTGTTCGGAGACCGCGGCCTCGACGAGATTCATGGTGGCGCCGGAGATGACCGTGTCGTCGGCGGTAAGGGTCATGATCGCCTCTACGGCGGGGCCGGCGCGGATCGCCTCGACGGCGGATCGGGCAACGATTGGCTTTACGGCGACTATGGTCCGAGTGCGCAAGGTCTGTTGGGTACCGACGTATACGCCGGTGCCGACAACCTAAAAGGTGGGGACGGCAACGACGTCCTCTATGGCGACGGTGGTGACGACGTCCTAGACGGCGGGGACGGCCGTGACCGAATGACGGGTGGTAGCGGCTCCGATGTATTCGTCGTCGGCAGAGGGCGAAAGAAGGATTTGATTTTGGATTTCCAACCCTCGATCGACAACATCGACGTCAGAGGTGAAGGTTTGACAGTCGAGCAGATCCTCGGACGCCTAACGCAAGTGGCTGGAGACGTTGTTGTTGACCTAGGTCGCGGCAACGAAGTTACTTTGTTTGATACTGAGATCGCGGAGTTATCTGTCGATACGTTTATCTAGATTTCGGCCAATCCGAGCCCGCGATGCCGGAGCGTGAGTCTCAGAGTGCGCGAAACATGACGAGCGCGTCGATCTGGCCCCGGCGCGGGTGGCGGAACGCGGCGGGGAGGCGGCCGACGACGGCGAAGCCGAGGCTCTTCCACAGCCGGATCGCGCCGTCGTTGCTGGAGACGACGCAGTTGAACTGCATCGCCTCGAATCCCCGGGCGCGGGCCTCGGCGAGCGAGTGCTCCGCCATGGCCCGCGCGATCCCGCGGCCACGCGCCGCCGCGGCCGTGACATAGCCGCAGTTGCAAACGTGGTCGCCAGGCCCCTTTTGGTTCGCTTTCAGGTAATAGGTGCCAACGACCGCACCACGATCCTCGGCGACAAAGACGGCGTGGTCCGCCCGGCACCAATAGCCAAGCGCCGCGTCCCTCTCCCAATCGGTTGGTAAGGCGTACGTCTCGCCGGCGCGCAGCACCGGCGCCAGCATCGCCCAGAGCGCGTCGTCATCGTCCGCCGCCGCACGGATGTGGAAGTTGCTCATGGCGCCCTTGAAGCAGGCGCCGTTGGAGAAGTCGATTGCGCCTGCTCGCCCTGCCGTTCCTCCTTGCGCTGGTGGCCGCCGCTTGCGCGTCGGCGCCGCGCTTCGTGGCGGAACAGGCGGTGCTCATCTACCCCGACGTCGTCTTCTTCGGGAGCGTCGAGCGGCGGGCCGTGGCCCTGACGCTCGACGACGGTCCGGACCCGACGACGACGCCCGTGCTCTTGGACACGCTCGACCGCGTCAACGCCAAGGCGACGTTCTTCCTCATCGGCGAGCGGGCGGCGGCACATCCACAGATCGCTCAGGAGATCGCCGGCCGCGGCCACGAGATTGGCCACCACCTTTGGCAGGAGCGAACCACCGCCCGCCTTGGTCGCGCCGACCTTGAGAGAGCGGTGGCCGAGACTAGCGCCGTGCTCGACCCTGTTGGCGACGTGCGCTGGCTGCGGCCGGGTGGCGGCTGGGTGAACGACGAGATCGTCGAGGTGGCCGGAGCCGCCGGCATGCGGGTGGTCGTCGGCGACATCCTGCCGATCGACACCCACGTCACGCGCCCTGAGCTAGTCGCCCACTTCGTCTTGGAAGCGGTTCGGCCCGGCTCGATCGTGACCATCCACGACCACGGCGATCGCGGCCTCCGCGCAGCGACGATCATCGAGATCTTGGTCCCGGCGCTACGCGAGCGGGGCTACGCGGTCGAGACCCTGAGCGGACTCCTGGGCGCGTAGCCTATGGGATCACCGTCGCGGCCGGCGTGAACCATCCCCACAACGTCGCAGCGGGTTCGCTCCAGTTCAGCGCCGGCGCAGCAGCAGGAGGCCGTCCGCGATCGGGACCAACGTCATCGCCAGCCCCTCGTCGCCGAGACAGCGCGCCACGACCTGGCGCAGCGCGACGGTCTGGTGATCGGTGTCGGCAGGGTCGGCGACAGCACCACCCCAGAAGATGTTGTCGACGCCGATGAGCCCGCCTGGCTGGACGAGTTCGAGCGCCTGCTCCAGGTAGCGCGGGTAGGGTTTCTTGTCGGCGTCGATGTAGACAAGGTCGACGCGGCCGCACTCGGGCCCGGCAAGGAGCTGGTCGAGGCTCTCCTCGGCCAAGCCGAGGCGGCGCTCGATCTTCTGGGCAACGCCCGCCTGGGCCCAGTACCGATCCCCGATGCCGTCCCAGTCGCCGACGTCGAGCGTGATGAGCCGGCCGTCCTCGGGCAGCGCCAGAGCCATGGCGAGCGCGCCATACCCGGTGAACGTGCCGACCTCGACGACCAGCTTCGCGCCGATCACCTCGACGAGGAAGGCGAGCAGCTCCGCCTGGTCGGCTGCCGTCTGCATGTTGCGGTCGGGTAGCGCTTGGGTCGCCGCTTCGAGCTTGTCGAGTGCCGGGTGGCGCCGCGTCGCGTGCTCGCGCCGCCAGCAACCGACTTCAGGCGCAAGGCTCAAGAGGTCCTTGGGCATCGCCTTAGGCCGCCACGTGCGTCTTGGCCGCGTCGAGCACCGCCTCGGCGTGACCCGGAACCTTCACCTTGCGCCAGACCTCGATCACGGCGCCGTCGGCGCCCACGAGAAAGGTCGAGCGGTCGACGCCCATGTACTTCTTGCCGTACATCGACTTCTCGACCCAGGCGCCCAACGCCTCGACGAAGCTGCCCTCCTCGTCGGAGAGCAGGGGAAAGTTGAGCTCGTACTTCGCCTTGAATTTGTCGTGGCTGGCGACCGGATCCTTCGAGAGGCCGACCACCGGAACGCCGAGCGCGTCGAACTCCTGCTTCAACGCCTTGAAGGCGTTTGCCTCCTTGGTGCAGCCCGACGTGTCGTCCTTCGGGTAGAGATAGAGGACGAACGGCTTCCCCGCGAAATCGGCCTTGCTCATGCGGCCGCCACCGTCGGTGGCCAGGTCGAAGTCGGGCAGCGCATCACCGGCGTTCACGGTCATCGATCGGTCCTCCTCGTCATGCCGTCCGGCTTGAGATCGGCCCTCGCTGCGCTGCGTCAAGTGGACGCTTCGGGCACCGGCGCGCCGACCTCGCGGGCGAAGATCTTGACGACCTCGGCTTGGCCCGCCTCCAGCTCGCGCCGCAGGGTCGGCATGTCGATCGCCGCCTGGTCGTCCTCCAAAGCGGCCTGCGCCGCGGCAAGCAACGCGGCCTGCAGAGGCTCGGCAACGGCCACCGGATCGAAGCCGTCGGCGACGGTCAGCCTGACGACAGCGGCGAGGGCGTGGTTAAGCCGGAGGGTGCGCACCAGCGTGCCTGCCTCGGCGCTCGGCAGGAGACCGGCAGCGCCGGCCTCGATGAAAACCTCCTCGGTCGTCCGATGGAGCAGCGACCGGTGCGCCGCCGCGTGCTGGAGAACGAGATACTGCGCGAGGAACTCCATCGTCACCAAGCCCCCCGGATGGTGCTTCAGATCGAACGGGTCCTCTGCGCCGTGCTCCTTGAAGATC
>CAYUKE010000342.1:0-3526 GCA_964445185.1 uncultured Geminicoccaceae bacterium | reverse complement strand
GTGCTCTTCTACGCGACCTCGAACAGACGGCACCTGATGCCACGGCCGATGAGCGACAACGAGCGCGAGCAGGCCATCCATCCGGGCGAGGCGGTCGAGGAGAAGGTGTCGCTGTCCGATCGCTTCGGCCTCTGGCTCGGCTTTCACGGCTGCGACCAAGCGACGTTCCTCGCAATGGTTGATAGCTATGCATCGTATTTTGAACTTGAAATTGATGGCGACGTGCTTCAGCGAGAAGCCCTGGTTTGGGCTGCAACACGAGGTGGTCGCTCCGGCCGCGTCGCCTGGCAGTTCACGCAAGATCTTGCCGGCCGGCTCGGGCAGCGCCTCGACGGGCCCAGCCGTTAACGACGCCTTGACCCGTTGTGCTTATGGTCGAGCCGTTTGCTGGCGCGTCTGCGAGGAATCGATTTGCTCGGCGCAGTTCAACGTCTTCTCCATCAGGTGCTTGACCAGGTTCCGGACCCCACCATGGTCGTGGCCGGTGGCGAGGTCCTCGGTGCCAACGAGCCGCTCGAACGGCTGCTCGGACAGTCCGCCGCGGAGCTCATCGGGCGTCCCATCCGCGCCATTCTTCCGCCACCGCTCGTCCAGCAGCTGGCGCGAGGCGCTCAAGCGGAATGGACATTCGACGACGTCCGCCTCGAAGGAGCCGGCGGTAGCCTGACGCCACCACAGCGCGTGTTTGCATCGGTCATCCGCCTGAGCGGTGGGGCACCGACCAACTTGCTCCGCTTCAGGCCGAACCCGATACCGCGTCCGCGCCCCGCCGCCGATGCAAACCGGTCCGTCGAACGCCTTGCGGCGGCCGCCCAGCGCGTCGGCAAGCGGGTCGGCGGCGCCGAGGTGCGGCTCGTCGGCATGGACCGTGTGCGCCACGTGCTTGGAGATCGCGGTGCTGCGTTCCAGGAGCGCGTCGCGGACCTATGCGAGACGACGATCGCGAGCGAGGTCGGCGCCGATGACGTCTTCATGGAGACGCCGGCTGGCGACTATGTCGTCTGCTTCGCCTGCGCCGACGAGGACGAGGCGGACCGACGGGCCGGCCGACTGCAAGCGCAGATCGATGCGCGTCTTTTCGCCGAGAGCACCGACGTCGCCGCCGACGACGATCACCAGAGCCGCGCCGCGCTCGACGCGCTGACGCTCGAGGTCGATGCGGCCTTCCTCGGTGAGACGTCGTCCGACGGCGTCTCGGCCAATGATCTCCTCGAGACGCAGTTCGCCGAACGCCGTCAGCGACGGCTCGCCGACTTCAACGAGCAACTAGGCAATCTCGCCACGCGTGGTGCGCTGGAGTTGCTGCCCCTCCAGCGCTCCCCGGGTGGGCCCACGAGTCTCCTCCGCGCGCGCTGGGTGCCACCCGATCTGGCACGGCTGCAGGGCCTCGCGGAGCGTGCGGGGCAGCTCGACGAGCTGGAGTTGACGCTCGATCTGCGCCGCCTGGCGCTCCTCGACGCCGCCGAGCGGCAGGGCGTTCTCGAACGGGCCTCGGTGATCCTCGATCTGCATGTCGGCACGATCGAGCGACGCAAGACCTGGGACACGATCTTGCCGGTCATCCAGCAGCTCGGCGGATCTCCTCGCGGCTGGCTCATTCCCAACCTGACGGCCGTGCCAGAGACGATCTACCCGGGCCGGCTGCGCGACGCGCTGATGACGCTGACGCCTTTCTCGCGGAGCCAAACGGTTACGCTGAGCGCTCCGCTTCTCGCCTCGTTTGACCTTTCGGCGCTACCGTGCCGGTTCGTGATGCTCAACGCCATCGAAGCGGAGGCGGCTGTCGACAGTGACCTACCGGCGCGGATACGCACACGGCTCAAGGCGGCCGGGATCAAGCTCGCGATCGACGGCGGCAGCGCCGAACTCGCTCTGCGCTATGGTGCCGGTCTCTGGACGAAGCGGCCCGACGCTCCTTGAGGCGGGTCCGTCAACGCGCGGCGAGCCGGGGCGCTCCGACCAGGTAGGCGCGAGGATCGACAACGCGGCTGCCCACCCGCATCTCGAAGTAGAGGCGGGCGGGGTCGGCTTCGCCGACAGCCCCAACAAGACCAAGGCGCTGGCCCCGGCGAACGACGTCGCCGACGGCAACGTCCAGCCGGGCGGCTTGTGCATAAGTCGTGGTGTACTCACCGTCATGGCGCACAACCACCATCTTCCCGTAGCGTTCGAGCGCGTCGGCGGCGAAGACAATCACACCATTCTCCGAGGCGACGAAGGGCGCGCCGCTCGCAGTCGTGATCACCATGCCGCCGCCCGCGTGCGCAGCGGCGTCGACCGCAGCCGGGTCATCGCCCGGCACCGGCCACAGGAAGCCGACCCCACTGAGCGACGGTGGGGTGAGCCCCTCATCAATGGTTGCCGCTGCGACCACCGAGCGCTCGGAGACAGCGGGTGCTGGATCAGCCAATGGCGCGGGCTCGGCGGCGGCCGGCGGTTCCGGCCGCGGCGGCGTCGCTGTCACCGCCGCCGGCTGAGGATCGACGGGCGCCGGCTGTGCTGTCGAGCGGGGTGATGACGGCGCTGGCCCAGCACGTAGCGGCTCCGGGTTGGCCGCCTGCGCGGTCCCAGCGCTGGCCACCTGAGGCTCATAAGCGGGCGCGTCGCGGACCACGACCGCACCGCCCGAAGCGCCGACAAGCGGCGGCAGCGGCTTCGGATCGAGCGACGCGGAGGTTGTCGCGCTCGGCGTCATCGCCTGCGCGAGCGTAGCCTCCGGCGACGAGGTGCCCTCGGACAGCGTCGACGGCGGTGCGGCGGACCCGCCGTAGACCGATTGGCGCGCCTGCTCCCAGTGACCGGAGCCTTGTGGCACCGAGACGTAATGCGTGCACGCCGCCAGGCTCGTCACCACGACCACCGGAAGCGCCCGGAGTAGCGACATCCCAACCTCCGTGACTTGATGCAGCCAAAATGACGAACGCGTTCGATTTTGGCAAGGGTGTCGGTTGACACGTCGGAGTGAAAGTAATGAGAGGCCTATTGCGATGAATACTCAGAATGCTTTTTGACAGAAAACCGTGCAATTGCCCGGCCGCTACCACCCGCCAAAGTGGCAGCGAAGTTAAGGTTCAATCTCCGCTGGGTCGCCCAACGTGCTGATAAGCCTGTTCATTTCGTCGTGTCGTGTCATATCTAGGTGAATCGGAGTGACGCTGATCCAGCCGCGGCGGACGACGCCGCGGTCGGTGTCCTCGTCGCCAACCTCGTCATGCTTCAGCCCGCCAATCCAGACGTAGGGTTCGCCGCGGGGATCGATCCGCTCGACAATGTGATCGCCAAGCTTCGACCGTCCTTGGCGAACGACGCGGACGCCCTCGACGGCGTCGGCGGTGCGATTGGGAAAGTTGACGTTCACCAACACCCCTTTCGGCCAGCCCGCGCGCCAGAGGCGGGCAACCACCGCGCCGGCAAAGCGCTCGGCGGTGGCCCACTTTACCGGATCACCGTTGCGGAAAGCCTGGCTCAGCGCGATCGCAGGCACTTCCAGGAGCGTCGCCTCCATCGCCGCCGCGATGGAGCCCGC
>CAYUKE010000341.1:0-3533 GCA_964445185.1 uncultured Geminicoccaceae bacterium | reverse complement strand
ACGATCGCCAAGGGTGACAAACTGCCGGACGCTAGCTTCAAGCGGTTCGGCGCCGACGGCATGACGGACGTCGCGGCAGCCGACCTTTTCGGAGGCCGCAAGGTGGTCCTGTTCGCCGTGCCAGGCGCCTTCACGCCCACCTGCAGCGAGCAGCACCTGCCAGGCTTCGCTAAGCACGCCGCGGATCTCAAGGCCAAGGGCGTCGACCAGATCGTCTGCGTCGCCGTCAACGACCCGTTCGTGCTGAAGGCGTGGGCCGAGGCCTCAAAACTGGATGACGCGGTAACGCTGCTTTCCGACGGCAACGCCACTTTCACCAAGGCGATCGGCATGGACATCGATCTCGCCGGACCGTTCCTAGGCGTCCGCTCCAAGCGCTATGCGATGATCGTTGACGACGGCACGGTCCAGGAACTCATGGTTGAGGACAACCCTGGTGCAGTCGCCTCGAGCGGTGCCGAGCAGGTGCTCGCCAAGCTGTAAGGGGCGGTATCGCGGTGCGCTCAACTTAGCGCTGCGAGCTGTTTCGCAGACGGCGAACCCATCTCGCGCACCAACGCAGCGGCGTCCGTCGCCGGCAGGGGCTTGGCCAGTAGATACCCCTGACCCCGCGCGCAGCCGGCGGCACGCAGCCAGCTGAGCTGCGCGTCGGTCTCGATTCCCTCGGCCGTCGCATCGATACCCAAATCGATCGCGAGCTTGATGAGGGCGCGCACGAGCTGTGCATCGGCCGGGTCCTCGATGAGATCGGCGGTGAAGCTCCGATCGATCTTGATCTCGCTGATCGGAAAATGCCGCAGATGGCTAAGTGAGGAGAAGCCTGTGCCGAAGTCGTCGAGCACCAATGGTAGACCGGCATCGCTCAAGACCTGAAGCTGACGCCGGCCACGTCCCCGTTCGTCCATGAGCACGCGCTCGGTCAATTCCAGGGCAATCCGTCCGGGACGTCCCGTAACGACGTCGAGAACCGAGCGTGCATATTGACCATCCCTGAGTTCCAATGGCGACACGTTGATGGCGATGCGTGGCGGGTCGGCGTTGTCGACCGCCCAGGCGTTGGCGTCGGCAATTGCTCGTTGGCGCATCCAGGTGCCGATCTCCCGGATCAGGCCCGTCTCCTCCGCCACCGGGATGAACTGGTCTGGCGGCACGGCGCCGATTGACCGATTAGTCCAGCGCAAGAGCGCCTCAAACCCGATCAGCCGACCACTCTGAAGAGCGTACTGTGGCTGGTAGGCGACGGCGAGTTCGTCGCGCTCGAGCGCCTTGGCGAGTTCGCGGCTTAGGCTTGCGCGATGACGGAGCCGAACCAGCATGGATCCGCGAAACCACCGCCACCGGTCGCCGCCGCGTCGCTTGGCCTCGTTGAGGGCCTTGTCCGCCGCCTGCATGAGTTCGTCCGCGGATGTGCCGTTTTCCGTGATCATCGCCAGTCCGATACTTGCGGTGACCGTAAACTCAACATTGCCCAAGCGGATCGGTGCTCGCAGGGATGCCAGCATCGTTTGCGCCAGATGCACGGCAACGTGATCGCTGACGTTCGGAGCAACCGCCAGGAACTCGTCGCCGCCGAGCCGGCCGATCGTACCGATGTCGGAGATGGCAGCCTTCAAACGCCCGGCCGCCTCGACGAGGAGCGCATCGCCGGCGCGGTGTCCTTGCGTGTCATTGACGACTTTGAAACCGTCTAGGTCGACGAACCACACCGCAACCCGGTTCACACAGGCACCCGTGGCAGCGATCGCCGTCGCGAGCTCCCGGCTAACCTCGAAGCGATTGGCGAGCCCAGTGAGCCGATCGTAACTTGCCGCGCGCCGCACTTCCGCCTGCGACCGCCGCGCGTCGGTAACGTCGGTGTACAGCGCTACCACCCCACCATCCCGGGTCACTGTCTCGTCGACCTCCAGGACCCGACCGTCGGCGAGGGCCAAGTCCCGCACGCGGCGCTTGAGTCGCCTGAGTTCACCGCGATCCGCGACCGGAGCATGGGGATCAGTGGAGCTTGGCGCGCGCGCAACGAGGTCGGCGAAGTGCGCGAAGGGCAAACCAGGCGCAAGGCTCGCGACCGGCACCTCGAACAACTCGGCCAGCCGGCTGTTGCGCAACACGAGTTGGTCGTCCGCGTCCCAGAGCGCGAAGCCTTGCGCCATCGCCTCGGTCGGCACTACCAGGCGATCGTTCGCGGCCTTCAGTTCCTGCGCATGCCGCTGCAGTTGCTCCACCATCGCGCGGATGGCGCTGCTCAGCTCCTCGATTTCCGGGGCGGCGGCAGCCGGCCCGGAAGGATTGAACGGGCCGCCCCGGGCGACTTCGCTCGCTGCGCTGGCGAGGTCCTCCAGCCGGCGTGCCAGGAGGTGCCCGACGACGAGAGCAACGCCGGCGCTGGCAGCAATGCCAACCACGCCGACGAGCATCGCCCGAGCCAGCGAAGACACAAGGATGTCGCGTAGCGGTGCGTAGGTGAAGCGTACGGCGAGACGCCCCAGCGGTTGGCCGTGGCCTTCGACGAGCCTGACGACGTCGTGCGAGACGCCACCTTGATGCTCGGCGAAGCCGCCGAACGGGCGACCGAGCCGCGTGGGTTTGGTCGCGGCAACCACGCGACCATCAATATCGAGTACGGCGACCTTGGCTATGCGCGGGTGGTGCTGAGCTTCTTCAGCGATCGTCTGCAGGTCAGCGTAGTCTTCCGTGAGCAGCGCGGCGCGCGCCATTAGCAGTAGGTGCTCAAGATGCACCTCCTCGCCCATCTTCGCCTCTGCCCTCGTCTGCTGGATCGCACTTTGCGCAAGCGTGCCGACGACGACGAGCACGAGCCCCGTCTGCAGGAGGAAGATGGTGAGCGCGATGCGGTGTTTCAGCCGCAAGTTGCTTAGGTCCGCTGGCCGCGCGCGTGCCAAATCCGAAGCATCGCGCGTGCCGAATTGTAGTCGGGGCCACGGGCACGCACGAAGCCCGGCCAGCCGGCATGGGCGAGGACTTCGCTAGCGCCGGCATCGGCGGACCAAGCGCAGATCTCCGCGACCAGGCGCTCTGCCGTCACCGCGTCTAGCTGCGGCATGGCCACAATGGAAAGACTGACCGGGAGCTTCGCTCGATGTATGACAGTCAGTCGAGGGTCCTGTGCCAACTCCAGTTGTCGAAGCGCGAAGCTTGGCAGCGCGCAGGCATCGACCTCGCCGCGCAAGACTTTGTGTAGGCACGACAGCTTTGACGGCGTCGGCGCGTGCAGGAACTGGATATGGCGCTCGAGGAGGTCGCTCTCGGCCAAGATCGCGGCCGCGGAGAGCTGAGGCGGGGTTGCAACTATCTTTTCGTTGAGCCCGTGCACATCAGCGATCCCGCTCGTGGTGTTGACGAGAAACGCGAGCTCGAACGGCGTGGCGAGCCGCACGAGCGGGCGCGCTTGGGCTTCATCCATCGCCCGGACCGCGAAGAACGGGTGCACAAAAGCGATATCGTAGTCGCCTGCCAGCAGCGCCGCCGCGAACGCTTCGAAGTCTGCTTTGGTGCGCAGGTAGATCGGTCGGTGG
>CAYUKE010000340.1:0-3543 GCA_964445185.1 uncultured Geminicoccaceae bacterium | reverse complement strand
CGCCATTTGCCGTCGGCGCTCTTGGTCATGTTGGCGACGACGCAGTGGGTGTGGAGCTGCGGGTCCTGGGCGCGGCTGATGTCGTGCTCGAACTTGGCGACCACCAGCTTGCCGGTCTTGACCGCTTCGGCGGGACCTTCGCCGCGCCGGATGCGGGTCGCGGCGAGGTTCCGCTCGGTCCATTTCAGGGCCTTGTCGACGGCCGCGCGATGCGCCTCGGCGATGCGCTTGTCGCCGCCGAGATAGAGGAGCAGCGAGACGTCCTTCGGGGGCGAGAAGGTGAGGTCCACGCCCGGCCGGTGGGAGCGCGCCGACGCCTGCTCGAAACTCTCATTGTCCCGCTGGCCGATGCGCCGGCCGTCCAGCGTCTCGCCCGCGAGCACGCGCTCGAACACGCCGATATCGACCGCGCCCTTGAGTCTCAGCTCCGCTGCGCCGCGGCCGAACCAGGCGGTGGGTTCGGGATCGCCGGAATCCCGAGCATAGTAATTGTCCGCGCCATAGTAGGACGCGCCGGCGGCCGCGCTGGACACAGCGCCAATCGAGGCGACCATGGCTTAAGGTTCCATGTCCCAGTCGGGGAAGCGTTCCGAACCATGGCCACGGTCGGCCGCCGAATTTTGGGAAGCTCCGCTGTCGGCGTTCTGCTCGTCTGACGCTCTCCTCGTGTCGTCGACCGGCTCGTCGGTGAACATGTCGCCCTGATCGTCATTGTCCTTACTCCGTGCGCGCGCCCCGCCAGGCGTGCTCTTTGCGGCGGCTTGCGAGCGCTTGATCAGCAGCGTCTGGTCGGGACGCGGGTCGAACGGCGGAACCCGATCCTTGCGCACGACGAGGGGAATCTTGACCCGCGCCAAGGGGAAGGACTCCGGCATTTTCAGAAACCCTTCGAGGCTTCTGAGGTTCATGATCTCTTCGGGGATGACGAGGTGTTCGATCCGGTCCTGGCGGGCGACCACGACCCCGTCGCGGATGGTGTTGGCGCCGAAGGAAACGTTTTCGTTGGACCGGGACGTCTCCTGACGCCCCAGGAAATCGGCGTACCATTTGGCGGTGTCGGCGTCCGCAGCCGCCAGGATCAGCTTGGTGCGGCACACCGATGACAGCGACTGGGCGCCGTCGGCGCCGTAGATGTCGCGCATCTGCGACTGCGCCTGAACGCCGAGAACGAAGGCCGCGCCGAACTGCCGCCCGCGTGCGAGCCCGTCCATGATGGAGGGCAGCTTCTGGAGCGCGGCCACCTCGTCCAGGATGAACCAGACCCGCCGGGAGGGATCGCGCGCTTGGGACATCAAGGCGCGCACCGCCGTGTCCATCCACACCGTCAGAAGCGGCTTGAGGGTCTCGTGCATGTCCGCGCGTGAGGACAGGAAGATGGTCCCGTCGGCGTCCTCATTGCGGATCCAGTCGGAGATGCAGAAGGGGGCGCCCTCGCTCGGGAGAAGGCGAAGACAGTCCAGATAGGTCGACAGCATCATGCGCACCGAGTTCGACATCCGCGGCGTCTCATCCGACACGATCGTCGCCGCCGGCGTGCCGGCGAAGAACGCTCCGAGGGTCGACAGATCGGTGTTGAGCAGGGTCTCCACGAGCGCGCCGTTGGTGGCTTGTCTGTCACCCACCAGGAGCTGAGCGGCGGTGGAGAACACGGTGCGGGCGGAGTCCACCCACACAGGATCGCCTCTGTGTCCACGCGGGATCATCGCCGCTGCTATGGCGTCGAACCCGGCCTTCGAGGCCGCCTCGCTGAACACCGACCAGGCCGGCGACCGCGCGTCGAGCGGGTTGAGAATGACGTCCTGACCGGGGCGGTAGAACGGTCCGATGAAACCGCCCGTCAGGTCGAACACGACGGCCCGGTCGCCGTTCGCCCGGATCTCCTCCAGGAGAGCCGAGATGGCCTGCGTCTTTCCCGAGCCGATGGTGCCGGAGATGGCGGTGTGCTGGACCTCCGAGCCGATGGGGTAGGGAACGCCGGCCAGCGTGTATCGCGGCCGTCCGCGCAGCGATTTGTTTCTCACCATGCGCCAGCGATTGTGCGCGCCGATCCGGGCTCGAAGATCGGCGGCGCTGGTCATCGACGACCCGCGCTTGACGCTTGTCCTGGTGAGGTTGGCGCCGCGGGCGACGAACAAGGCGACCAGGACGATGAAGCCCGCGCCGCCCCCGATCGCGCCGATCATGCTCCAGGAAAGGAGCACCTCGCGGAACGCCTTTTCGTGCGCTTGCACGGTCGGGTGAACGAGGATGGCGTCGATCGCGAACGGGGCGTGGGTTCCGTCCGCCGTGAGCATGTTGAGCTCGGTGTCGCCCTTGGCGCCGACCCGCGTGTAGGCCCAGGCCTCGTACCACTTCATCGCGTAGTGGCGCTGGTCGCTGCTGGTGTTGAGCATGACGCCGCCATAGGCGATGGCGAGCATGACGGTGACCATCGCCAGCGCGATGAACCGCATGACTTGGCCGAACATGCGCAGGGTGTGGAGCGTGACCTGACCGCCGCGCAGAAAGGTCTTGAGGGGGCCGCTGTGGGTGAGGTTGGTCATGACCGGCCCTCCTCGGAGAGCGTGTCGCCGCGGCTGTTCCGGCGTGTTCGGAACTCATCGACGGCGTCGGCGAGCTCATGCTGCCGGTCGGCGCGGCGGAACAGCTGCTCCACGCCCGCGCGGATCACGAGGAGGTCTTCCGAGAGTTTCTGCGGATCGACCGGATCCCTGTCGATCGCGCGCTCGAACATGGCTTTGGCCATCTGGTGGGGGGAGATGCGGGCCGACCGCGCGAGCTCGATGAGCTTGGCATAGCGCGACTTGCTGACCCGGAATTGGATGCGGTCGCCTTCGCTCATCGCCCGCCTCCCGTACCGAGGGGGCGGAGCGCGCCGGTTCCTGAAATCACGCAGATTTCAGGGCTGTCGGGCTCGCGGTTACAGATGTCACCACGGCTGGCATCTGCAAGCCCCAGAAAACGAAGGCGTTTTCGGCAGAGGTGCACGAACGCCCAATATGGCCGATCAGGCTCGGATTTGCTCTTATGATGCTGACTATAAAGACAAAACCGCGAAGCGGCGCCCTGTGCGTCGTGTGTGATAAAGCCGATAGGCCCCCTTGGGCCTTCGGACGGAGGTGATCCACCCCTCTCTCGGACGGGCGTGAGCGCCCTTGATCTCGCCTGCTGGCGCGCCGTATGGCGGCGGTGAGAAAGCTCGGATTGTATCCCGCTACAGCGTTGGTCGGCTCCTTCATACTCGTTTGCCGGAACAGTGAAGGAGACGCCCATGCCGAGACGAAGGGACGCCGTCGCCGACTTTCTGGCGCACCAGGAACGCGTTGAGGAGCTGCACGCGCGTGGCGGCGCCCTCAGGCTGGAGGCCGCCCGGTTCCTCGGCGAGCTCGTTCTTGAAGCGGGGCTCGCTGCGTGGACGGTGCGAGACCTCAAGGCGGGCCTGGCGCGCTTGTCCGAAGAAGGACCGCGCCGACGGTCGGAGCCGACAGGCGTCCACGCCGACAGACCAGCGGAAGCGGCCGTTATCGGGGGGCAAGAGAAGCC
>CAYUKE010000339.1:0-3544 GCA_964445185.1 uncultured Geminicoccaceae bacterium | reverse complement strand
CGTCGAAGGCGTCCTCGGCCTCACCCAGAGCGACTTCCTGATCTGATCCAAAAAAACCGAGCCGCCGGAGCATGCGCCCCGGCGGCTCGACCCCAAACTCGGGCTCCAAACCCGTCGATCGCCGGAGCCGACCAGAGAGGCGACCATGACGTCGGCGCCGCCCGCCGCGCTTGGCCAGATCGAAGCGCTGCTCGCCCGAGAGCGACGGCGCGCAGAGGAGAAAGCCGCGGCGCTGGTCGCCGCCTATCCCGAGGACGCGCGGGCGCGCCTGCTCTTTGCGGCGGCGCTCTCGGTCCGCCAGGATTATGGCGCGGCGCCCGCCCGACGCGAACGCCAGCGGTCGTGGACGGTCAGGCGAGGTCGTGGACGGTCAGGCGAGGTCGTGGTCTTCCGCTCGCGGAACGCCGGTCACCACGTTGAGGACGATGGGCCCGGCCTCCGCCTGCGGCTCGCTCACCGGGGCGCGGCGAGGGTGGATGTGAGGCGCTGCGGCGTCCGGCGAGTCCGATCGCGGGCTCGATGTCTCAAATCATCTGACAATGCACAGGCGCGCCGCCATTCCCAAACCCGCTACTGCTTCAAGAACAGCATGCCGTTCCACTCATGGTCGGCCGCGTCCACGCCCGGCATGTCGCGCGCCTCGAACAGCGCGCCATCGGCCGTTCGCTTGGCGAAGAACTCGCCGCCGCCCGTCGGTCCCACATGAACGACCCAATCCCCCTTCAACGAGCAGTCGCGTTCGGAATAGGCGAACGTTATGGTGTAGTGCCAGCCCGGAGCCGGGTTCGGCGTCCAGCGCGAGCGCATGATGTAGCCGTCGCCCTGGCGCGTCACCTCCGCTTCGCCGGGTAGCGAGTTCGGGCTCTTGCCATATCGATAGCGGCCTTCGAGCGCGCCGGCGGCGGCGCAGTCGAGATCGGTCAATTCGGACACCGCCGAGGCCATGGCGGTGGCGAGGCCGCCGGCATCGGAAGCCGAAAAGTACCGCCCGCCCGTGGCGTCTGACAGGCAACGCAACGAGGCCTCATCGGCGCCGCCGACGCCGAAGCCCACCACATGCGCCGTGAAGTCGACGCCCTTCGCGTTCAGCCGCTCGGCGAAGGCGCAGGGATCGTCCACGCAGGTCTCGATGCCGTCGCTCACCAGCACCACGGTGGCCGAGCGCACGCCGTATTCGAGCGCCTCCGCCGCCCGCTCTACCGCGGCGCTGAGTGGCGTCTTGCCCTTTGGGCGGACGCTGTTCACCGTCGCGGCGAAAGCCGCGGGGTCGAGCGGTCCAGGCGGCAGCAGCATTTCGATATCGGCGCAGTCGCCCTCGCGTCGATGGCCATAGGCCACGAGGCCGAGCTCGAGCCCCGGTTCGGCGTCGGCCGCGAGCCCGGCGATTACCTCGCGCGCGATCTCGATCTTGGAGCGACCGCCGATCTGGCCCCACATGCTGCCCGACCCGTCAAGCACCAGAATTGTGCGCGGCGGCGGAGTTTCCGCCCGAGCCGCGCCGTCAAAGGCCAAGGCCATCCCCACGAGCGCACAGAGCGCGGCGCCCCCTACCGTCCAGAGATCCAAGCGCTTCATTACCCTCTCCCGACTCGCGATGACGTACCGAAAAATGCATCAGGAGCCGTCCACGAAGACAAGCGGAAACGATCTGGCGAGCCCCGCCTAGCCGGTCGTCTCGCGACCGATACGCTCGGGCCTAAGCGTACCGCCATGGGGGCCAGGCCGGACGGTCACGCCACCTTCCACAAGCGCGGTTTTTGCACGCCGGCGGCGTCAGCGGTATGTCTGGGCCACGGCAGGCTCGGCGCAATGTGATCCGCCCCGAGAGCCGGGCCGCGGGCCGCGGGGGCCGATCATAGGCGGACGACCGAAGAGGACTTGGCGGTGGATCAGATGGCGGCAGGGCGAACGACGCCTGGCGACACGGCGGAGGATCGTCCCTTCCCGCGGCTGGATCGGACCGGACTTGCGGCTTGCTCGAAGCCGGCGGCTGAGGCCATGTCGCTGCCTCCACGCCACTATACGGCCCCGGAAATCGCCGCTCTCGAGATCGAGACGCTCTTCCGCGCATCCTGGATCGGCGTCGGGCGGGCCGACATGGTCAGGGCTCCGGGCGACTACCTCACGCTCGACGTCGCCGGGCAGGCCATCCTCCTGCTTCGGGACAATGACTGCGCGCTCCGGGCCTACGCCAACAGTTGTCGCCACCGGGGCGCGCGCCTCGTCGACGGCGGCGGCTCCTGCCGGGGGCTGCGCTGCCCGTTCCACTCCTGGTTCTACGGGCTCGACGGCCGGCTGGTCTCTGCGCCGCGGATGGAGGAGGCCCGCGATTTCGACAAGGCGGATCATCCGCTGCGGGCCTATCGCGTCGCGGAGCGGCTCGGTTTCGTCTTCCTCTGCCTCTCGGGGGAGCCGCCGGATCTCGACGACCATCTCGGGGACTTCGCCGACTTGCACGCGCCCTGGCCCCTCGAGGGGCTGGTGACGGTCCGCCGGCAGGAGCTCGAGGTCGCCTGCAATTGGAAGATGTTTCTTGAGGTCTTCAACGAGTACTATCACTTGCCTTTCGTCCATGCGGACTCGA
Organism: uncultured Geminicoccaceae bacterium; assembly: GCA_964445185.1. GTDB lineage: Bacteria > Pseudomonadota > Alphaproteobacteria > Geminicoccales > Geminicoccaceae > JAAAPF01. The sequence continues at coordinate 960 of CAYUKE010000339.1, read as the reverse complement.
TCGACAGCCTCTACGCCGCGCCCGATCCTCCCGACGCGGCGCGGGGCGCCTTCGCCACTCAGTTCGGAGCGACCGAGGGCACCGGCGGGCTTCTCGAGGGCGACCAGCGCCACGCCCTGCCCGCGATGCCCGGCTTAGAGGGCCGCCCGGCGACAGGGGCGCGCTATACGTGGGTGTTTCCGAACATGACCTTCGCGGCCAATCGCGATGCGCTCTGGTGTTACGAGGCCTATCCGCTGGGCCCGGATCGCTGCCAGGTGGTGCAGTCCGCCTGCTTCCCGACGGAAACCACGAAGCTCGCCGAGTTCCCCGAGAAGTCGGCCGCCTATCTCGCCCGCCTCGACGCGGCGTTGCAGGAGGACATCGCGGCCCTCGCGAACCAGCAGCGCGGGATGGCTTGCCCTGACGCCGCCCCCGGCCGCTTCCAGCCGGGGCTAGAGCCCAGCGTCGCCGCTTTCGCCCGCTGGTGCGCCGAGCGCCTGTTGCGGTCGGGGAGCTAATCGATCGAGCGGCGTACGAGACCCCGTCGCGGAAGGGGGCTCCGACGCCGTGATCGTCGGGCGGGGGCGCCGGCCTTGCGTCGGCTAAGCGGCTTTGATGACATGACCGCAGGACAGGCGAAAGCGGCGCTGCGGCGCGATCGAGATCGGACACGGAAGCGGGCATGGATCAGGTCAAGTTCACCCAGATGAAAGACGGCGACGCGGAGGACTACGCTTTCCTGGACCGCCACGAGCGCGCCTTCGCGGCCGGGACGGCGGACCGGTTGCTGCGCGCGATGGCGGAACTCGACGAGAGCTTGTCCGGCTATCAAGTCTCCCGCCTCGAGCATTCGACCCAAAGCGCAACCCGCGCCTGGCGCGACGGCGCGGACGTGGACTGGGTGGTCTGCGCGCTCCTACACGACATCGGCGATATCTACGCGCCGTATAATCACGACGAATACGCCGCTGCGATCTT
>CAYUKE010000338.1:0-3549 GCA_964445185.1 uncultured Geminicoccaceae bacterium | reverse complement strand
CGGGCGAGAGGGTGACGAAGGTCTTCAGTCCCGGGACCTCCGCCTGCAACTCGGCGGCCACCTGCTTGATCAGGAAGTTGCCGAACGAGATTCCCTTCAGCCCGACCTGGCAATTCGAGATCGAGAAGAACACGGCGGTATCGGCTTGCCCTGGGTCCATCACCTCGGCGCTGCGGGCGAGCAGCGGCTGGACCCGATCGGCCATACCCTTGACCAGCGCCACCTGGACGAAGATCAGCGGCTCGTCTGGCAGCGCGGGATGGAAGAAACCGAAGCATCGCCGATCACCGGCGAGCCGTCGGCGTAAGTCCTCCCAACCGTCGATCTCGTGGACGGCCTCGTAGGTGATCAGTTTCTCCAAGACGACGGCTGGCGTCCGCCAGTCGATGCGCTGGAGTTCGAGGAAGCCGCGGTTGAACCACGACACGAAGAGATGCTTGAGGTCGTCATCGAGCGCCGCGAGCTCGGGCTCGTCGCGGAGCGAGCGCAGCACGGCCTCGCGCATCCGCACCAGCGCTGCCGTACCGCCAGGGGCCATGTTGAGGCGACGCAGCAGCTCTCGCCGCGGCGCCTCGCTGGCCGCGGAAAGCGCCGCCAGGTTGGTCGGCGTCGGCGCCTCTCGGTAGCGCTCGGCGGCGGCGAGGACCCGTTCGGGCGGCGCGCAGAAGTCCTCGACGATACGGTGGAGGAAGGTCGGCCGATCAGCGTCCTGGAGGGCGGCGAAAGCCTCGAGCGTATCGCGCGCCAGGGCGGCGCCGGCGGCCTCGCCGCGGGTCGACACCAGCGCTCGACAGAGATCGACGACGTGGTCCGCGTCAGACCGGTCCGTGCCGCGCAGGTTGCGCGAGATCAGATCCCGCCCGCCGTCGGCGATCGAGTTGAAGAGCGACTGAAAGAACGACTCGACCATGACTTCCCCTCGACGCCCTGATCCGCGCGCTGCCGCGATCGCTCGCAGCGCCGCGGCTAGCGTGGCACCACCGACGCCGACCGACGCTCGCGATACCAAGTATAGAGGCCGCTACCGACGACGATGGCGGCACCGGCTGTCGTCCAGGCATCGGGGAGGTGTCCGAAGACCATCGCCCCCCAAATCGTTGCCCATATCAGCAATGTATAGCCGAAAGGCTGCAACGTCGATGCCGGAGCTGCCCTCAGCGCACACAAGAGCAGTCCGTGTCCGACGGCACCGGCGACGCAGACGAACAGGATGAGAAGCCACGCCTCAAGTGACGCGGGCGGGTGCCACAGCCAGGGCATGAGAAGACCCGGGATGACCACGCCGCACGCGACAAGATAGAGGAAAGCGGTGGCCGCGGTATCGGTGCGCGCCGTCAGCCGCGTCAGCACTTGGAACAGCGCCCAGAGTACGGCGCCGGCGAGCGGGATCAACGCCGCCGGCTCGAAGACGCCGAAGCCGGGGCGGACGATGCAGAGGATCCCGACGAAACCCACCAGCACGGCGAGCCAGCGGCGTGGTCCGACCCGCTCGCCGAGGAGCGGCCAGGCGAGCGCGGTGACGATAAGCGGCGCGGCAGCAAGGATGGCGTGGGCATCCGCGAGCGGCAGATGGCGCACGGCGAGCATGAACAGGGCCATCTCGAGCAGGACGGCGACGACACGAGCCAACTGAAGCGCTGGTCGTTGGCTGCCCAGAAGGGCGTGGTGCACCGCTATCGGGCCAAGCCACGCGACGCAGACAACGAGAAGAAAGAGATGGCGAAGGAACAGCAGCTGCCATGGGCTGTGATCTTGGATCAGCACCTTGCTCGCCGCGTCCATCGCCGCGAGGCAGCCCATCGCCGCGACCATCAGCAGGATGCCCGAGCGGGCGGATGCGTCACCGGCGGCTGTCGCCGCCGCGTCGTTCACGCCGCCAACGCCGTCGCCGCTACGCGCTCGAGATCCGCCGGCAGCGGGCCGAGGGCTGCGAACGTCGCCGCGGGCCGGTTGAGCAGCCGTTCGCCCAGCGTTCGGATGCGCGCGGCATCGACCTCGTCGATCCGGCCGGCGACGTGCGCCGGCGCCAGATAGTCGCCGAAGATGAGCTCCTGCCGAGCGACGTCCTCGCAGACCGCCGCGCAGCTTTCCAACGACATCAGAAGGCTCGCCTTGAGCTGGGCGCGGGCACGGGCGATCTCCTCTTCGATCGGGGCGGCGACGAGATCGCGCAGGCCGGCCTCCAGCAGACGCACCACTTGCGCTGCGTGGGTCGCATTTTGCGCGGCGTACATGCCGATCAGTCCGGTGTCGACATAGCTGCCGCCGAAGGCGAAGACGCTGTACGCGAGGCCGCGGCGTTCTCGGATCTCCTGGAAGAGGCGCGAGGACATGCCGCCGCCGAGCGCCGTGGTCAGCACCTGGCTCGTATAAAAATCGGGGTCGGTATAGGTGACACCCTCGATGCCGAGAACGACGTGCACTTGCTCGTGGTCGGCGTCGTCCAGGCAGACGCCGCCGCCATAGGCCGCGGGCGGCATCGCGGGCTTTGGCGTCGCGCGCCAGTCGCCCAGCCGGTCGCAGGCCAGCGCTGCGAGTTGGTCGTGGTCGACATTGCCTGCCGCGGCGACGACGACACGGTCCGGCGCGTAGTGCGACTCCAGATAGGCGACGAGGTCGTCGCGACCGAGCTTGGCGACGGTCTCCGCGGGTCCGAGGATCGAGCGGCCGAGTGCTTGGTCGGGATAGGCGCGCTGCTGCCACAGATCGAAGACCCAGTCGTCCGGCGTGTCGAGCACCTGCCCGATCTCCTGCAGGACAACCGTGCGCTCGCGCTCCAGCTCGACGTCGTCGATGCGTGGATGACGGATGATGTCGGCGAGCAGATCCACCGCCAGCGGCAGGTCGGCGGCGAGGATGCGCGCGTAGTAGGCGGTGTGTTCCCGCGACGTGTAGGCATTGAGGATGCCGCCGACGGCCTCGATCTCCTCCGCGATTCGCTGCGCCGAGCGTCGGGCGGTTCCCTTGAACGCCATGTGCTCCATGAGATGCGCGATGCCGTTCGCCTCGGGCGTCTCATAGCGCGCACCGACGTCGACCCAGAGGCCGACGGACGCCGTCACCAAGTGTGGCATGCCGATTGAGACGACGCGGACGCCGTTGTCGAGGCGCGACAGACGGTAGCCCGCGGAGCTCACGACGTGTGCTCGAGCAGCTGGAACAGCGGCAGCGGCGCCGGCGCGTCGTGGTCGGTCAGCGGGGTCGGGTACTCGCCGGTGAAGCAGGCATCGCAATAGGCGGGTGACTTGGCCTCTCTGCCCGTTTCGCCGACCGCGCGATAGAGCCCGTCCATCGACAGGAAGGCCAGGCTGTCGACGCCGATGATCCGCGCAATCGCCTCGACCGAGTGACGGGCGGCCATCAGCTTCGAGCGCTCGGGCGTGTCGACACCGTAGAAGCAGGAATGGGTGATCGGCGGGCTGGCGATCCGCATGTGGACCTCGGCCGCTCCGGCGGCGCGGACCATCTGCACGATCTTGGTCGACGTCGTGCCACGGACGATGCTGTCGTCGACCAGCACTACCCGCTTGCCCCTGAGGGCCGCGCGGT
>CAYUKE010000337.1:0-3558 GCA_964445185.1 uncultured Geminicoccaceae bacterium | reverse complement strand
CCGCTCGGCTTCGGCCTTCGGCATCTTCTTCACCCAGATCGGCGCAAGCGTGCAGTTCTCGAGCACCGTCAGGTGCGGGAACAGGTTGAACTGCTGAAAGACCATCCCGACTTCGCTGCGGATGGCGTCGATGTTGCGAACGTCGGCGTTGAGGACGGTGCCGTCGACGACGATCTCGCCCTCCTGGTGCTGCTCGAGGTGGTTGATGCAGCGGATCAGCGTCGACTTGCCTGAGCCCGACGGCCCGCAGATGACGATGCGCTCGCCCTTGCGAACCTCGAGGTGGATGTCCTTAAGCACGTGAAAGGCGCCGAACCACTTGTTGACGCCGGTCATCTCGATGATGCGCTCGTGCGAGGCGGCCGAAGCCACAGGATCGGCACGGGAGGGGGCGTCGGCTTCCATGTGGGCTGGCTCCTCAGCGACGATGGCCGGTATCGAGCTTGCGCTCGAGATTGATGCTGTATTGCGACATGGCGAAGCAGAACACGAAATAGAGCAGTGTCACGAAGAAGAATGGTTCGATGAAAAGGCCGAGCCAATTCGTGTCCTCGCCAACCGCCCGCGCCATGTTCAGGAGATCGAACAAGCCGATGATCGAGACCAGGGTCGTGTCCTTGAAGAGACCGATGAATTGGCCGACGATCGTCGGGATCATGATCTTCAACGCCTGCGGCATGACGATCAGACTGGTCGCCTGCCAGTAGCCCAGGCCCATGGCGGCGGCGGCCTCGTATTGGCCGCGCGGGATCGCCTGCAAGCCGCCGCGGATGATCTCGGCCATGTACGCTGAGGCGAAAAGGCAGACCGCGACGATGGCGCGCACGAGTTGATCTACCTCGACGCCAACGGGCAGGAACAGCGGCAACATCGTGTTGAACATGAAGAGCACGGTGATCAGCGGCACCGAGCGAAAGAGCTCGATGAAGACCGTGCAGACAAGGCTGATCACCGGCATGTGCGAGCGCCGCCCCAGCGCCAGCAGAATGCCGGCCGGTAGCGAAAAGGTGATGCCAATGCCGGAGATGACGAGCGTCAGGAACAAGCCGCCCCAGAGGTTGGTCCCGACCTCCGGCAGGTGCCAAAGCCAGACCAAGGCGTAGGCGATCAGGAAGGCGGCAGCGCCCATGTATGTTAAGATGCGACACTGATGACGGGGCTCCGCCTGCGTCGCGTTCGCACGCTGCAGAATGAGCTCCACCAAGGTGGCGCCGGTCCGGCGCTCGCAGATGGTGGTGCCCCAAACCCACGCGAAGGTCGCGAGGCTCAGGGCGATCAGCAGCGACCAGATCAGGCCTTTGTCCCCGCCGAGGAAGAAGTAGCTCGCGAGGTAGGGATAGATGAGCACCGCGCTGAGCCCGATGGCCACCTTCGAGCGCACGCGCGGCAGCCAGAGCGGAACGACCCATGCAACCAGAAGCAGAAAGCCAAGGTTGATGCGCCAGACCTCGTCCTTCGGATAGAGGCCGTAGATCAGGTTGTCGAACCAGGTAAACACGCCCGGCCAGCAAGCGCCGGCCCGGCCGACGAGGTCGAGGCACTCACGCCGGCTCTCAGCCTCCCAAACGGCGTTGAAGATCGCCCAGTCGAGGACGCTGACAACGACGCTGTAGGCGACGTACGCGCCCAGCAGTGTCAGCAACGCATTCGCCGGCGACGAAAACAGGTTCTGGCGGACCCAGGCGATAGCGCCGACGGAGCGCGCAGGCGCCGGCCTGGCGGCCTTGGCGCGAAAGACGAGGCGTTCGTCACTCATGTCAACGCTCCTGCAGCATCACGCGGCGATTGTAATAGTTCATCACCAGCGAGACGAACAAACTTGCGGCGCAATAAAAAGCCATGGTCATCGCCACGATCGGAATTGCCTGTCCGGATTGGTTTAAAGACGTGTTCATCCAGACGCTGACCAGATCGGGAAATCCGATGGCGATCGCGAGCGAGCTGTTCTTCGTAACGTTCAGGTACTGGCTGATTGTCGGCGGGATGATGACGCGAAGGGCTTGGGGCAGGATGATGAGTTGCGTCGTCCAGGTCGGGCGAAGGTTCAACGAGGCTGCTGCCTCGTGCTGGCCCTTACTTACCGATTGGATACCCGAGCGAACGTTCTCGGCGATGAAGCACGACGTGTAGACGGAGAGCGCAATGACCAGCGCGCAGAAGCTGGGTGGGACACTAACACCGCCGCGATAGTTGAAGCCGCGAAGTTCCGGCACCTCCCACGTCAGCGGGCTGCCGAGCGCCCAGAACACCGCAAGCGGCAGAAGGACGATCACCGCTATGCCGATCGGCAAGGCTGGCATGGTCTGTCCGGTCGCATCCTGCCGCCGTCGCGCCCACCAGCGCAGCCAGACGGCGAATGCCACGGCCAGGAGCAGGACGCCGAGGACCAGCGAAAACCCCGCTTCTGGAACTGCCGCCGGCATGTAGAAGCCGCGGTTGTTCAGCGCTAACACGTCGAACCAAACAACGCTGTCGCGCGGTCGCGGCAGCAAATTAAAAACACCAAAAAACCAGGCGATGATCTGCAAGAGTAACGGCGTGTTTCTAAGAACTTCAATGTAGACCCGCGAAAGCGTGCGTATCAGCCAATTATCGGAAAGTCGAGCCAGGCCGACGACCAGGCCGAGCAGCGTTGCCAGAACAATCGAGATGGCCGCTACCAAAAGCGTATTGGCGATGCCGACAAGGAAGACGCGGAAGTAGCTGTCGCCCTCCTGATAGGGGACGAGCGTGAAGCTGATGCCGAAGCCGGCGGCGACTTCGAGAAACCCAAAGCCAACCGACATGCCGCGCTGCGCGAGGTTCTCGGTCGTGTTGTGGATCAGATACCACGCGACAAGAACGATCAGCGTCGCCGTGATGAGCTGGTAGAGAACAGCACGCACACGGGCGTCGTTCAGCCACGCAATCGGGCCGCCACGGCTGGCGCGGCTACGAGATATCGCCAGCATGGCCGTCTCCTGGAGATCCGGGGGCGGCAACCGCGCGCACCACGAGGTACCGCGCGGCTGCCTGCATTTACGCGATCGGGGTTAATCGATCAGCGGAAGGGCGGTGCGTAGAGGATGCCACCATCCGTCCACTGGGCGTTGAGTGTCCCTTCGCGGTCAATACCGATGGGGGTATCAGCGCCAATATTGCCTTCGTAGACTTCGCCATAATTGCCCACCGACTTGAGCACGGCGACCATGAAGTCCGGCTCAAGGCCAAGCCCTTCGCCGATGTTGCCCTCGACGCCGAGAATGCGCTTCACCGTAGGATTGTCGGAGCCCATCATTTCGTCGACGTTCGCTGACGTGATTCCCAGCTCCTCGGCCTCGATCATGCCGTTGAGGACCCAGCGGACGATGTCGCCCCAATTCTGATCACCCTGGCGAACCACCGGACCGAGCGGCTCCTTCGAGATCGTCTCCGGCAAAATCATGTGGGCGTCAGGGTCGGGGAACGCCGAACGGCGGGCGGCCAGGCCCGACTTGTCGTTCGTGTAGGCGTCGCAGCCACCACCGAGATACGTCTCGACGAGCACGTTGACGTTCTCGTTGGTGACGGGCTCGACCT
>CAYUKE010000336.1:0-3569 GCA_964445185.1 uncultured Geminicoccaceae bacterium | reverse complement strand
GTCTCGTTCTTGAAGCCGGTGGGAAACAGCGGCCGGATCGGCCGATCGATCAGGCGCGAGGTGAGCGTCTCCTTCTCCGCCGGTCGGCCCTCGCGCTTGAAGAAGCCGCCCGGGATCTTGCCGGCGGCGAAGGTCTTTTCCTGGTAGTTGACGGTGAGCGGAAAGAAGTCCTGGCCAGGGCGAGACTCTTTAAGGCCCACGGCCGTCGCCAGGACGACCGTCTCGCCATAGGTAGCGAGCACGGCACCGTCAGCCTGGCGCGCCATGTGACCGGTCTCGAGGACCAGCCGGCGACCGGCCCACTCAACCTCGCGTTGTGTTATCTTAAACATCGTTTCCTAAACCTTTCGCGCCCGCGACACGCCTTCGGTGCCGCCGGGCATCCATCGTTACTTGCGCAGGCCAAGCCGCTCGATGAGCTTCATGTAGCGCTGCGCATCCTTCTTTTTCAGGTAGTCGAGCAATCGCCGCCGCTGGCCCACCATCATCAGGAGGCCACGCCTGGAGGCGAAATCCTTGTTGTGCGTCTTCATGTGCTCGGTAAGGTTGACGATCCGTTCGGTGAGGATCGCAACCTGGACCTCCGGCGAGCCTGTGTCGCCGGGCTTGGTCGCATAGCTTTCGAGCAGCTCCTGCTTGCGCGCTGCAGTGACCGACATCGTCTACTCCTTGATCGCCCGGCTCTGGCGGGCTCGCTAGAGGTTGAAGACGCGCACCGGTGCGACCCACTCGCCGTCGAAGCGCCCAAGCGCTACGACCTCGCCGGCGAGCTGGACGCGGACCGTGTCCGCCTCGCCCTCGCCGGTGACGAGCTGGCGTGCTGCTCGGATCGCTTGGCCCGAGCGCAACCGCTGCGCCTGCGGCTCGGTGACGGCCAGCGCCGGGATGTCGGCCAGCGCGGTCGTCAACGAGACCAGGGACTGGGGCAGGGCGTCGTCCTCGACGAGCCGCTCCAGGGTGGTGAGCGAAACGGCATCGTCCACATGGAAGCTGCCGACCGCCAGGCGTCTCAGCGCTTCGACATGCCCGAAACAGCCGAGCACGGCACCGAGATCGCGGGCAAGCGCGCGGACATACGCACCCTTGCCGCAAGTCATGGTGAACACGGCCCGATCCGCGTCCAGCCGCGTTTCGAGCTCGAGGTCGTGGATGACGACGGGCCGCGGCTCCAGCCTCACGTCGCGGCCGCTCCGCGCCACGTCATAGGCGCGCTCGCCGTCGATCTTGACCGCGGCGTAACAGGGTGGCGTCTGCATGATGTCCCCGCGGAAACGCTCGAGCGCCTGCTCGATGGCGGCATCGTCGGGCCGCGCTTCGCTCTCTGCCGACACGTCACCCTCGGCGTCGTCGGTCGTGGTCGCTGCACCGAAGCGCACCGTGAACCGGTAAGCCTTGGTGGCAGCCATCACGTACGGCACCGTCTTGGTCGCTTCGCCGAGCGCGACGGGGAGGACGCCGGTGGCGAGCGGGTCGAGGGTACCGCCATGGCCCACCTTCCGCGCGTGGGTGTGCCGCCTTACCGCGCCCACGGCCGCGGTCGAGGTAATGCCCTGCGGCTTGTCGATCACGAGCCAGCCATTGATCGGAACCCCGCCCCGCCGTCTAGCCGCCATGGTCGGGCTCCGTGCGGCTGGTCTTGAGCGCTGCATCGATCCGTGCGGCGTTGACATAGCGGCCATCGGGCTCGAAGCGCAGGCGTGGCGCGTATTTGAGGTGCAGCGCACGGGCGAGGCGGCCGCCAAGGCGGCCACCAGAGCGGTTGAGGGCCGCGAGCATCGGGCTGGGCACCTCCTCGGTGCCGAGCAGCGCGATGTACGCGGTCGCGTGCTTGAGATCCCGCGAGGTGGTCACCTCGGACACCGTGATGCTCGCGCCCTCGAGCGCCGGGTCGTGCAGCTCGCCGCGCATCAGCCATTCCGCCAGCTGATGGCGGATGGTCTCGGCGACCTTGAGCTGACGCTGGTTCGGACCGGTGGCGGCGGATTGGGGCAAGGGTGATCGCAGAGGCGCGCCGCTAGAGCGAGCGCGCCACCTCCTGCACGTCGTAGGCTTCGATGAGGTCGCCTTCCTTGATGTCGTTGTAGCCGGCGATGGACATGCCGCACTCGAAGCCCTCCTTGACCTCGCGCGTGTCCTCCTTGAAGCGCCGCAGCGACGCCAGCTCGCCCTCGAAGATGACGACGTCGTCGCGAACGAGGCGGACGCGCGACGCGCGCTTGACGAGGCCGTCGACGACCCGGCAGCCGGCCACCTTGCCGACCTTGGTGATGTTGAAGACCTCGCGAATCTCGGCGTGCCCGGTAATCGTCTCCTTGGCTTCCGGCGAGAGCAGGCCCTCGAGCATCGCCTTGGTGTCGTCGAGCAGCTCGTAGATGATCGAGTAGTAGCGGATGTCGACACCGTCGCGCTTCGCCATGTCGCGCGCCGGCGCGTTGGCGCGGACGTTGAAGCCGATGACGAACGCGCCAGACGCGCGCGCCAGCGTGACGTCGCTCTCGGTAATGCCACCGACCGCGCCATGCAGGACCCGGACCTTGACCTCGTCCGTCGACTGCTTCTCCAGGCCCGCTTGGATCGCCTCGAGCGAGCCGTGGACGTCGGTCTTGACCACGACGGGCAGCTCTGACGCGCTGCCTTCCTGCAGCGCCTTGAACAGGTCGTCGACGGAGCCGCTGCCGACCCCGGCCGCCATCTGCGATTCCTTGAGGCGGCGGCCGTGGTAATCGGCGATGTCGCGGGCGCGTTTCTCGTTGTCGACGACGTCGAAGCGGTCGCCTGCCGTCGGCACGCCGTCGAGACCCAGGATCTCCGCGGGGACGGAAGGGCCGGCGGCCTCGATGCTCTCGCCGCGGTCGTCGATCATCGCGCGCACGCGGCCCCAATTGGCGCCACAGACGACGATGTCGCCGACGCTCAGCGTGCCGCGCTGGACCAGGACGGTTGCGACCACGCCTCGACCCCGATCGAGCCGCGCTTCGACGACCGCGCCCTGACCCTCGCGGTCGGGGTTGGCCTTAAGCTCCAGCACTTCGGCCTGGAGCTGGACGGCCTCGATCAGCGTATCGAGACCGGTGCGGTCGACGGCGCTCACCGGAACGCATTGAATCTCGCCGCCATAATCTTCGGCGACGAGGTCGTGCTCAAGCAGCTCGTTCTTGACCCGTTCCGCATTGGCATCGGGCAAATCGATCTTGTTGATGGCGACGACGATCGGCACGCCCGCGGCCTTGGCGTGATTGATAGCCTCGACCGTCTGAGGCATCACGCCGTCGTTGGCGGCGACGACGAGGATCACGACGTCGGTGATCTTGGCGCCGCGTGCGCGCATCTCGGTGAACGCGGCGTGACCCGGCGTGTCGACGAAGGTGACCGGCGTGCCGCTGCCGATGTCCACCCGATAGGCGCCGATATGCTGGGTGATACCGCCCGCTTCCTTCGCCACGACGTTGGCGTTGCGAAGTGCGTCGAGCAGCGACGTCTTGCCGTGGTCGACGTGACCCATGACGGTGACCACCGGCGGCCGCGGCTCGAGATCCTCCTCGACGTCAGCGGGGGCGAAGAGGCCCGCC
>CAYUKE010000335.1:0-3574 GCA_964445185.1 uncultured Geminicoccaceae bacterium | reverse complement strand
ATCGAGAACGTCTTACCCGAGCCGGTGCCGCCGAGCAGCACCTGGTCGCGCTCGCCGGCCTCGACGCCGGCGACCAGCTCGCCGATGGCTTGGGGCTGATCGCCGGCGGGCTGGTAATCGGACACCAGCTCGAAGGGTCGGCCGGCCTCGGGCCGGTCGCCACGCCGCGGGTCCTTCGCAAGCTGGAGAAGGACGTCGAGGCTCGCTTCAGCCTGCTCGTGCATCGGGTGTCTCCGAGAGATGCGGACCGGCGAGACGCTCGCTGAGCGACCAGAGCGCCGCGGCGGTGGCGCCGTCGCGCGCGTAGGGCTCTGGTGCGGCAACCCGCTCCGCGATGAAGTAGCCGCCGTTCGGCTCCGGCGCGGGTGTGGCGCTCGCGAGCCAGACGCCGGTTCGAGCGCCCTGCTCCGGTGTCTTCGAAAATGGGCGGAACAAAGGGATCAGCAGGCGCAGCGGGCCAGTGACGTCGCCGTCCCGCGCGAAGCGGGAGGCGACGAGGCCCGGATGGAAGCATAGCGCCCTCGGCCCATCGTCGCCGACGCGTCGGGCGAACTCCTGTGTGAACAGGATGTTGCAGGCCTTCGAGCGAGCATAGACGTGCATCGGCCGGTAGGTCGCCGGCTGCGCGAGCCCGTCCAGCGCGAGATCCTTGACCATGCCGTGCGCGCCCGAGGCCACCGTCACCACACGGCCGGCAGGTGCCGCGCGCAGGGCCGGCAGCAGCCGCATCGTCAGGACGAACGCGGCCAGGTGGTTGACCTGGAAGACCACGTCGAAGCCGTCTGCCGTGCTGTCGCGTCGATCACGCATCAAGCCGGCGTTGTTCACGAGCACATCGAGCGGCCCGGTGGCACCGACCTCATCAGCCAGGTGCGCGATATCGGCGAGCGATGTGAAGTCGGCTATGAACCCCGTGACAACACCCTTGCCCGCGCGACGCAGCGCGTGCACTGCAGTCTCGACCTTCGCCGCGTCGCGGCCGTGGACGAGAACCTCGGCACCACCGGCTGCGAGCGCCTGTGCGATGGCGAAACCGATGCCGGCGTTCGCCCCGGTGACGAGTACCCGCTTTCCGCTCATCTGGCCTGTCGCATGCATCCCCGACACCTAGGCCGCCGCCAGGCAGGCAGCTAGGGTCCCGCTCACACTTTCCAGGAGAGCGCGGTGGATCCGACGGTGACGGCCATGGACAACCCCTTCGTCATTCTCTCCTACATTGTTGGCCCGGCGCTGCTGACCAACGCGACCTCGCTGCTGACGCTCGCCACGACCAACCGCTTCGCGCGGGCGGTCGACCGGTCGCGCGACCTGCTTGGGCAGTTGGCTGAAGCCGAGCCTGAGCTTCACGCCATTCTGCGGCGGGACCTGAAGGCGAGCCAGCGGCGGGCGCGGGTGATCGCCCGGGCGATGGGCGCGCTCTACCTCGCAGCCGGCATGTTCGCGCTCGCGACGATGCTGTCGGTGATCGGTGCGGTTCTTGCCCAGCTCGGCCTGCCGATCGCGCTCCGTGCCGACATCATCGCTGCCGCCCTTGCGGGCGCGCTCGGCTTTGTCGCCCTGGTCACCGCGGCGATCGCGCTGGTCGAGGAGAGCCGGCTGGCGTTGCGGGCGCTGACGCTGGAAGCAGCCGAGGTCGAGCTGCATCTCGGCGTCGCCCTCAGTCGGGAACGCTGACCGTGTAGTTGAGCGTCATCCGGCCGCCGTCGACGACGATGATCTCGCCGGTGACGTACGAGCTGTCGTCCGAGGCCAGGAACAGCGCAACCTTGGCGATCTCGTCCGGCTCGCCGAAGCGGAGCATCGGCGTGCGCGCCAACACCGACCGCCGTACCGACTCGTCCTTGACGACGGCCGCAAGCATCTCGGTGAGGATCGAGCCCGGCGCGATCGCGTTAACACGCACGCCCTTGTCAGCGAGCGCCAGCGCCATCACGCGGGTCAGCTGATTGATACCGCCTTTGGACATGTTGTAGGGAGCTTGGTTCGCGATCGTCAGCGTGCCATTGACGGAGCTCATGTTGACGATGGCTCCGCCGCCTCGCGCCACCATGCAGCGGGCAGCCGCCTGCCCCATGAGGAACGAGCCCTTCAGGTTGACGCGCAGCACGGCGTCCAGGTCGGCCTCGTCGAGTTCCAGGAAATCGCCGCTCTTGATGATCGCGGCGTTGTTGATCAGGACGTCGAGGCGCCCTGCCCATTCGAGCGTGGCGTCGACGAGGGTCGCCACGGCGACCCCGTCAGCGATGTCGGTCTCGACGAAGTGGGCGCAACCGCCCGCCTCGCCGATCGCGGCAGCGGTTGCTGCGCCGGCATCCGCGTCGATGTCGGCGATGACAACGTAGGCGCCTTCGGCGGCGAACCGTTCGGCGATCGCGCGTCCAATGCCCTTGGCACCACCCGTGACGATGCAACCCTTGGCCCGTAAGCGCATGGTGGCTTTCCCCAATGCAGTCGCGAATGCCGAGTCTACCGGCTAGGGCTCAAGGCTTCCAGGCGCTGAGCAGGACCTGACCTGCAAGCAGCCAATGGACGTCGACGTCGACGAAGCCGCCGTCCTCCAGCCAGCCGAGTTGCTCGCGCAAGCTCGAAGGTTTGTCGACCGGGTCCACCTCCGCCGTCTGGAAGCAGTTCCAACGCGCCTGCTGGAAGGCTCGGAAGCCACGGTCATCGCCGTCGATCGCGAGCGCGCGGCGGCGGGTTTCCTCGTCCCACATAGTGCCGGCAACCGCCTGGCCGACCGAGCGGGTTGGCCGCAGGATGTCGGCGAGTACAAACACCCCGCCGGGTGCCAAGAGGCGGTACAAATCGGCGAACAACGCCCGCTTGTTGGCGGTGTCGAGATGATGAATGGCGAGGCTTGAGACCACGGCACGAAGCGGCTCGTCGAAGGACCGCCAACCGCGAGCGGCGAGATCTACCTGCGCCGTGCGCAACCGCTCTCCGGCTGGCGCCGCCGTCCGTGCCCGCTCGAGCATCGCCGCCGAGCCGTCGAATGCGTGGACGCGGACGTCGGGCAAGGCCGCGAGCAGGGCGGCGGTTAGCGGCCCCGCGCCACAGCCGAGGTCGAGCACGTCACCCCTGGCTGGCACGGCGCGCACGAGGTCGACGACAATGGCGACCTGCCGCTCTCGCTCGGGCACGACGTAAGGCGCTAGGCGCAGATAGGCCTCCGTGTCGTCGTCGCTCCAGCCCGCGTCTGCCATCGCCCCTGCCCCCGCCGCCTTCGATCCGGCAAGGCTATCACAGCGGCAGACGACGCGCCGCTCCGCGGCGACGACATCAACTGTGAGGTATGAACCGCGGATCGGACCTCGAACGACGAGTCCTCCGAGCGCCCAGGCTAACGCCCCCAGTCGAAGTCCTGCATCTCGAACGGCGGCTCGCGCGCGATCAGCTCCTGCATCGATATCGGGAGCCCTTGCAGGTTCCGTTCGAGGCGCTCAGCGATGGCCAACGTCTCGGGTCGCGCGTTCGACAGTCCGGTCAGCGGAAGGCCCCGGGCATTTGGCTTGTCGGGAAACCGTTCCTTCATCATCTCATGCCGGGTCCGCATCATCTTGAACTGGCCCAGCGT
>CAYUKE010000334.1:0-3588 GCA_964445185.1 uncultured Geminicoccaceae bacterium | reverse complement strand
ACGACGAGGCTGGCTGCTGCCAGAACAGCTCAACTATCTGGATTTATGGCTAATCGATTAACAAATGATACCGTATCAAATAACGCAAACTGAAGAAACAGAACTCTTCTCGGTCTGGTTCAGCTGTTGGCAGGACTTGATCGACTCGGAGTTCGTCGCGATCGACTGAGCTTGACGATGCGAGCGCTGTTCGATGAGCTGGGTCGCCATAGCGGTCACTGCGCGGCATGGTAGGTACTACGCCCAGCTCGTCGCTCGCCTCGCGTACGCCGTTCAAATGATCGATCAGTACGTTCGTGTCGAAGATCGGCTTCACGCAGGTCAGTCGTTCCTAAGCCGCCCCGGGTAGGCGAGACCGTCCTCCTGCTGTGGGAAACCGAAGAACGTGGGGAGGTCGGGCTCGGGCGTACGATCCGCGAGCAGCAGGCGCACGGCCGCGCGGATCATCGCCGCGCGCGACGTGCCGCCGGCGCGGGCGAGGCGATCGAGGGTCGCGACATGCCGGTCGGGGATGTCGATGACGGCGCGTATGGAACCGTTCCATGATGCATGAGGTCAGCATCACACATCACGAATGAGGGCAATGAAAGGCTGCGATGCCGGGGCGTGCGTCGCGCAGCCGCCAGCGGAGCGCGCAGTCCGACGGTCGACGCCGGTGGTCGGCGATCGATGATCTCGCACCCGGGCGCAGGCGGCCGGCACCAACGCCCGACAGCGCCCTCGGCGCTGTTCCTCAGGTCCGCGGCGGTGGTTCGCCGCGGACCGGGCGTGAGCCTATTGGTAGTAGCCGACGGCGCAAACGTCGTCGCCGACCTTGGTGACCAGGCTGATCTTGGAGGTCGGCTCCTCCTCGCCGGGGCGCGGCCACATGTAGGCGACCTCGACGATCTCACCGTCGGCGGCGGAGCTGTACATCTCCTCGCCGAGCGCTGTTCCCGCCTTGTCCTTGAGGTCTTTGAGGCTCTGGCCGACGAGGCTGTCGTTGGCCCCATGCGCGATGAAGACGCCCGCCGCATCACCGCAGAACGGATAGAGGTCACGGTCCTTGAATTGCGGATCGGCCCCGGAGTTGATCGCGGTGACGGTGCCGTCGCGATCCGCCTTCATCGCCGCGATGGTCGTCTCGAGCATCGCGTGGGCCTCCTCGGCGCTGCCGAAGTCCGAAGCTGTCGCGAGGGCGCTCACGCTGCAAAAGACCGCGGCGGCGGCCGCGGCACGGATCATAACCATTGGGTTGCCTCCCTTGTTAGATGACGGCCGGTGCCCTGGTCGGTCGCCGGCGGCCACCACGGTCTTATTCGTACAACTGAACGTTTGGCGCAAGCGCTCGGGTTGCCAGCCGCCGGCGCCTGATGCACCTCTGCCGACAGGTGCGGATGAGGGATGAGCATGGGCGCGTTCGATCAGTACAAGGCCGCCAAGATCCTGCACGAGCTTCACGCGCACGTGCCCGAGGAGCCGGCGCTCAGGGTCAAAGCGCTGGAGAGCCTTCTGGTCGAGAAGGGTCTGCTCGACCCTGGTGCGGTTGATGCCTGGGTCGAGGTCTATCGGGACGAGATCGGCCCGAAGTTAGGCGCACAGGTCGTGGCTCGTGCTTGGCTGGAGCCAGCGTTCAAGGCGCGGCTTTTGGCCGACGGAGCGTCTGGCATCGCCGAGATGGGCTTCGCCGCCGGCGCGCAGAGCCACTTGATCGTCGTCGAGAACACCGACGCCGTGCACAACCTGGTCGTCTGCACCCTCTGCTCTTGCTATCCGATGGATCTGCTCGGGATTCAGCCGACCTGGTACAAGCTCGCGGCCTACCGCGCGCGGGCGGTGCGCGAGCCCCGCTCGGTGCTCGCGGAATTCGGTGTAACGTTGCCGAGCGAGGTGTGCGTCGACGTTTGGGACAGCACCGCCGAGACCCGTTATCTCGTGCTGCCGCAGCGGCCGGCTGGGACCGAGGGGTGGGATGCCGCGCAACTAGCCACCATCGTCACCCGCAACAGCATGATCGGGACCGAGCGGACACTCAGCGTGGCGGAGCGCTGAGCATGGACGGCATCCACGACCTCGGCGGCAAGCACGGCTTCGGCCCCGTCCACCCGACCGGCGACGAGGAGCCGGCCTTCCATGCGCCGTGGGAGGCCCGGCTCTTGGCGATCGTTCGCGCGCTGACGCGGCCCGCGGGCTGGTCACGCGATCTGTTCCGCGCCCACCGCGAGTGCATCGAGCCGGTGCGGTATCTGACGCGGCCCTACTTCGATCAGTGGTGCAGCGCCTACGGCGCGATGCTCGTCGCGAGCGGCATCGCTACCGTCGACGAGCTGGCGCGCGGCCGGAAGGCGACAGCTGTCGACGGGCTGGCGGCGCCGATGGACGCGGCGAAAGTGGCGCAGTTGAAGACGGTGTCGCCGCGCTTCGATCGGCCGAGCGGCAACGCGCCCGCCTTCGCGCTTGGCGCCCGCGTTCGCACCCATCGCGACGTCACCACTGGACATACGCGCCTGCCAGCTTACGCGCGCGATCGGGTCTGCGTCGTCACCGCGCTCCATGGCGCGCATGTTCTGCCTGACGCGATCAACACTGGTGCCGAGCGTGCCGAGCCGCTCTACACGGTTCGCTTCGCTATCGACGAGCTGTTCCCGGAGCAACGCGGCTCGGCGGATGCCGTGCATCTCGACCTGTGGGAGAGCTACCTTGCGATCGCTTGACGACGCGGCGCGTCCGCCCTTCAGGGAGGCTTGGCACGCGCAAGCATGCGCGTTGGCCGAAGTGCTCGTGGCTGCGGGGCGTCTGCCGACAGACGAATGGCGCACGACCTTCGGTGGCACCCTCGCCACCGCCCTGGCGCGCGGGGCACCGGAGACCGAAGCCACCTATTACGCGGCGATGGTCGACGCGCTCGAGGACTTGCTCGGCGCTCATGACGCGCTTGGCGACGGGGAGCTCGCGGGTCACGTCGAGGCGTGGCGCGAGGCGTATCTTCGCACGCCGCACGGTCAGCCGGTTGAACGGCGACCGAGTTGAGCGAGCGGCGTCCCGAGATCGTTCGGGGCGCCGCTCGCTCTTGGTCCTCAGCCCTGGCTCGCCTCGGCGTAGGCGAAGTCCAGGCCACGTGCGCTGGAGAACGCTTCTTCGGAGACCTGCGACCAGGCGGTCGCCGTGCCGCGGAACTGCAGCATCGAGTCCATGACCTCGCGGGACAGCGCGTCGGTCGAGGCGAGATCGTTCATCACCTCGCCGGCGAGGCCGCCGAGACCGGCGAGAACCTCGTCGGGGAAGGCTCGCAGCTCGACCCCGTGCTCATTGACCAGTTTGGCGAGCGAGTCGTTGTTTCGGGCGGTGAACTCCGACAGCACGACTTGGTTCACCGAGCGATTGGCGTGCTCGACAACGGCCTGAAGGTCCGCCGGCAAGCTGTTCCAGGCGTCGAGGTTGATGAAGTTCTCGAGCACCGTGCCCGGCTCATGCCAGCCGGGATAATAGTAGTAGCGCGCCGACTTGTAGAGACCGAAGGCGAGGTCGTTGTACGGGCCGACCCATTCGGTCGCGTCGATCGCGCCCGACTGCAGAGCCGGCGGAATTTCGCCGCCGGGTAGGTTGACC
>CAYUKE010000333.1:0-3616 GCA_964445185.1 uncultured Geminicoccaceae bacterium | reverse complement strand
GGCGTCACCAGCGGGGCCGTTGAAGACGTTGGCGTTGCCGGCGTTGACGATGACGGCGCGCGCCCGACCGCCCGCGAGCGCTCGCCGGCACCAGAGAACCGGGTGCCCCGCGGTCGACGACCGGGCGAAGAGACCGGCGACGGCGCTGCCGGCCGGCACTTCGATCAGGGTGATGTCGTCTCGATCGTGATAGCGCAGCCCTAGGGCCGACGTCGCCGCACGTACCCCCGGCACCGTCGGGACGGTGCGCGGCGCGGCCGGCGCAAGCGGCGAGCGCGGCAGCGACGGCACGGGCGCCTACTCCGCAGGCACCTCCGGGTTGCCCTCCGGATCGAAGCGCTCGATGTCGGCCTCGGCGCGCAGCTCGACCAGCAAACCCTCGACCGCGTCGCGACCGAGCTCTTGCTCGATCTCCGCCCGCACGTCCTCGAGATCCGGGGTGACGGTCCGGCGGTCCTCGACCAGGATCACGTGCCAGCCGAAGCGCGTCTCGACCGGTGCTGCCGTGACCTCGCCCGCTTGCATCGCGAACGCCGCATCGGCGAAGGGCCCGACCATCTGCTCGTGCTGGAACCAGCCGAGGTCGCCACCATCGGCGGCACTCGGGCCGGTCGAATGCTCCTGGGCGAGCGTGGCGAAGTCGGCGCCGGCTTCGGCCTCGGCGATCAGCGCTGCCGCTTCCTCCTCATTGGTGACCAGAATGTGCCGCGCCTTGACCTCGTCGTAGCTGAAGGCGGAGTCGTTCTGGCGTTCCGCGTACGCGGCGGCGACCGCCTCGTCGGTGACCGCGTCGGCAACCGTCGTCTCGATCAGCCGGTTGCGGAGGATGAAGCGCTGAGCCTCGGCCAGCGCCGCGACGACGACGGGGTCGGTGGCAAGCTCGCGGCGATCCGCTTCGCCGTAGAGCAGCGCCGTGTCGATCGCGCGGTCGCGCAGGGACGAGAAGAGCACGTCCATCGGCATCTGATGATACTGCTCAGGCAGATCGCCGCGCGCACGCTCGATGTCGCTCATGGTGATGGCCTCGCCGTCGACCAGGGCGACGACCGGGTCGTCCTGGGCCGCAGCCGGCAGGACCAACATGGCGGCAAGCGCGATCGTCAGGTGCAGGCGCAAGGCGATGCCTCCGTTACAGAGCGGTGGCCGCGGTGGTCGTCGCGGCGGCTTTCGCTGTCAAGGCAGCGCGGTTGCGACTTCGACGTAGATCTGCGGCTGGTCGCTGGCGTTGACCAGCCGGCGCTCCTCGCCCGGGGCGACGACCGCCGGCCCCTCCAGCCCGTCACGGAAGAGGTGCAGCCGGTGGCCGGCGGCGGCACGCACGACCGCCGCAGCGCCGGGTCGGACCACCAGCTCGCTGACGACGACGCGACCCGCGACGTGGCGCTGGCGTCGCTCCCCCCATTCCGTCGTTTCGACGCCGTAGCCCTCCGCTTCGGGCCGGGCGTCCGCCTGCAGGCGGCCAACCACTGCCTTGACGGCCGCGGAGTCATCGCGATCGGCGACCATGACCGCATCGCCGGTGTCGATGATCGCCAGGTCGCGCACGCCGACCGCGGCGACGAGCCGCTCGCCGCCGAGCACGAGGCAGCGCTCGGCCCCCTCGACCAGCACGTCGCCGCTGGTCGCGTTGCCGGCGGCATCCTGCGGCAGCGTCTCCCAAACGGCGCGCCAGGAGCCCACGTCCGACCAATGCGGGTCACAGGGGACGACGGCGACCTTGGCGGAGACCTCCATCACCGCCTTGTCGACCGGTGCGGAGGGGATCGCGCCGTAAGCGTCGCTGGGGACGAAGGGCAGCCCGCCACCAGCCGCCATCGCCGCGGTGGTCGCCTCGACGATGGAAGGCGCGTGGGTAGCCAGCTCCTCGAGGAAGCTATCGGCGCGGAAGACGAACATGCCGCTGTTCCAGAGATGGCCGCCGGCGGCGAGCATCGCCTCGGCGACACTGCGTTCGGGCTTCTCGACGAAACGGGCGACGTCCCGAACCGCGCTGCCGGCGGCGAGCGGCGCGCCGACCTCAATGTAGCCGAAGCCGGGCTCCGGATAGCCGGGCTCGATGCCGAAGGTGACCAGCCGGCCGTCGGCCGCCGCCTCCATCGCCTGTCCGACCGCCGCGTAGAGCTCGTCCGGCGCCGCCATCAGATGGTCCGCGGCGCAGACCCAGAGGATCTGCGCGCCGCCGAAGCGGTCGCGGACCGCAAGCGCAGCGGCACAGCAGGCCGCGGCGGTGTTGCGCGCTGCGGGCTCGAGGATCAGGCCCTCGGGGAGGGTGGGGTCGACGGCAGCGAGCTGGGCGGCGATCAGCCTGCCCTGGTCGACGGCACCGACGGTGATGACGCGTTCCGGTGATGCAACGGCAAGGGCGCGATCCGCACAGAGCTGTATCAAGGTACGCGTGCCGGTAAGCGCGATCAGGTGCTTCGGATGGGTCCGTCGGCTCAGAGGCCACAACCGCGTTCCGGAGCCGCCGGCAAGGATCACGGGGCTGAGATCGGCGCGGCGCGGCTCGCTCATCGGCGTAAATCCCTGCAGGTCCCGGCGCCGCTGGATAGCCCGAAGGGGGCTTGCGCGGAAGCTGCTGCTTGGGCCAAGGAGGGGTGTCAAAAACGCCAAGTGATGCGTAAAATGCGTGTACTCTCTAAATGTCGGCCGACATCATGTTGGCACCGGTCGCCGGGAGCGAGGAAAACGATGCGTTGGTTCTGCCTTCTTCTGTTGTTCATGGGTCTCACCACCGGTCACGCAGTGGCGCAGGAGACGAGCACACCCGGCTCGACCGCGGCGGTGCCGCCGGTCTACCGGCTCAACCCGGGTGACGTTGTCCGCATCTCGGTCTGGCGTGAGGACGAGCTCTTGCGCGAGGCGCGGATCCAGCCGGACGGTACTGTCTCCTACCCGCTCGCCGGCTCGGTTCAGGCCGCCGGCCGCTCGCCCGACGAAGTCGCGGCGACGATCAAGGACCGGCTCACGCCCTTCATCTCGGACGCGGTCGTCACGGTCGAGCTGCTCGAGGCCCAGGGCTACCGGGTCTACGTGGTCGGCGAGGTCAACCGGCCGGGCGAGTATCAGCTGGCGCAGCCGATCACGGTCCTGCAGGCGCTCAGCATCGCTGGCGGGCTCACGCCCTTCGCCGGCGAGTCGGGCATCCGGATCCTGCGGACTGATATGGAAGGCCAAGCGAACATCGAGTTCAACTACAACGACGTGGCCAGCCGCGGCGAGATGGAGAAGAACATCTTCTT
Organism: uncultured Geminicoccaceae bacterium; assembly: GCA_964445185.1. Taxonomy (GTDB): domain Bacteria; phylum Pseudomonadota; class Alphaproteobacteria; order Geminicoccales; family Geminicoccaceae; genus JAAAPF01. The sequence continues at coordinate 374 of CAYUKE010000333.1, read as the reverse complement.
GAAGTCTGGCGACACGGTCATCGTCCCCAGCAGCTTCTTCTGACCAACAAAGTTACCGACGAGAGCGGCCGTGCGGGACTGATCGCGCGGCCGCTTTAGTTCGAACGGGCGACCCGGGCGACCACCCCGGGCTCTGCGAGCCGGACGTGCTCCGTGCCGACCCGCACCGTGCAGTCTGTCCCGTCTTCGAGCGTGAGTTCGACCGCGTTGGCATTGATGCCGACCTTCAGACGCCGCCCGCGCCAGCAAACGCGGAAGCCCAGCGCCCGCCACGCGGGAGGCAGATGCGGGTCGAGACGGACACCTTCGGCGTCGATCTTAAGCCCGCCGATGCCGAGCACGGCGGCCTGCCAAAGCGCTCCCTGCGCCGCGAT
>CAYUKE010000332.1:0-3633 GCA_964445185.1 uncultured Geminicoccaceae bacterium | reverse complement strand
GGCCCAGGCGAAGGCGATGGCGTTGGCGAGGCCGCCGGTAAGCGGGTGGCGGGTGCGGCGCTCGGCCCAGCCGGAAAAGAGGCCGTAGACGACGAAGAAGATGACGATCAGCGGCACGATCAGGATCAGGAAGAAGAGGCGCTCCAGGTCGATGGCGACGGCGATCGCCAGCGAGACGAGGAAGGCGAGCTTGCTCACCGCGTAGGCGCCGCGGGGAACGTCGGCGCCGCGGGTCAGCCATTCGTTGGCGAGGAAGTAGGGCAGCGTGCCGACCAGCATGGCCGCCACCAGCGGCAGCCGCTCCGCCGTCGGCCAGAATGACGTGACGTAGAGGTCAATCGGCAGGCCGAAGACGACGATGCTGTAGAGTGCCAGCAGGAGCGCGCCCGCCAGCAGCCGGCCCCAGCGAACGTCGGCCGGTGGCTGCGGCGGCCGTCCGCGCTGGACGATGGCGAGGCCCAACGCCGTCAGGATGCCGTAGAGCGCGAAATGCAACGCCAGATAGTCGCCGACGAGGATCGGCAGAAAGCTCGCCGGCACGAAGCGGAGAATGACCGGCGTCAGCACCATCGGCAGCAGGATCGGCAGCCACAGTCGGCGCCAGCTCAGGTTCGCGCCCAGCGGTCGGTCGCTGGCCACGGGCAGGCAGCGGGCCAGCGGTCGCGCCAGCAGCACGAGACCCAAGAAGAGGAGCCCGATGGCGCCGCCGCGCGCTTCGGGCTCGCCCGCGCCGGTGCGCGCGAAGACCGCATTGAGCCAGTCCGTTGCTGCCTGGAGCCCTGTCGCGCTGTAGAGGACGCCGACATGCTCGACCTTCGGCGCCACGACGACACGTCGTGCCGTGCCGGCATCGAGATCGCCATAGGTCACCTCGGGTTCCGCGCCGCCGTCGGCGGTGAGGTTCGCGACCCGCAACGCCTCCGCCGTGAGCGTTGGCTCCCACGCACCGACGATGACCAACAGATTCCGTGGGCTCTCCGCGGTCACTGTCGGCGCGAACATCGAGACCGCGACGACTGCGCCGATGTCGGGCGCCTGCTGCGCATAACGGACGAGGATGTCTGTCGCCATCGAGTGGCCGAGCAGCGCGAGGCGACCGTCGCTCCCGCTGAGCCCGCGGGCAACCTCGGTGACCCGGCCGAGCTGCGCGACGAGCGCGGCGGTGGCGCCTTCCTCCTCGGTAATGCTGCCCGTCAGCGGCTCCGGATGGCTGCCGTGGCCGAGGAAGTCGAAGGCCAGCGCCGTGTAGCCCGAGCGCGCGAGGGTGATGGCGAACGGGTGCATCAGCTGCTCGGAGCCGGCGAAACCGTGGGCGATCACCACGACCGGCCCCGGTGCCGCGTCCGCCTGGCGGAACATGGTCGCCGGTGTGGTGCCGATGACAACCCGCTCGACGGTGAGGCCGCGGGTGGCCGCCGTGAGCTGCAAGAGACCGGCGCCGACGAGGATGAGGGCGAGCGCGGCGGTGAGGAGATCGACGAGGCGGCGCACAGCATGATCCGGCTTGGACATTGAGGAGTACGGGCGACGTCAGCCTGCGGATCGACCCGGCTCGGACTATCGCCGGTCTAGGAACTTGAACCCAGATGGGCGATGCTCGCCGAGACCGCGGCAGCCCGCCGCTGCTGCACGACGGCAGTGATGGGTTGCTGTCCGACCCTAGGCGTTCGTGCGCGTCGCACCGTTGCCGACCATCTCGGGCTCGGGCCCGTCGATCCTGGTGATCTGCGGCGATCAGGCGGTGCGCGGCCCGCGACGCTCGACCAGCGACGGCAGCAGGAGACCCAGGCCGAGGCCGCCAACGAAGGCCCAGAAGGGCGGCCCGGCAAGGCCCAAGGCGACGATCGACGGTGCCGGACAGAGGCCGGTGATGCCCCAGCCCAACCCGAAGGCGGCCGAGCCGAGCAGCAACGGCGCGTCGAGCCTGGTCGACGCCGGCCCCGGGAAACGGCCGCCGGCGTAGGGTGCGGTCATCGTCTGCGCCTGGCGCCAGGCCAGCGCCATGACCGGCACGGCGCCGCCCATGACGAAGGCGAGCTGCGGGTTCCAGTCCCCCGCGACGTCGAAGAAGGCCAGCACGATCTGCGGATCGGCCATTCCCGAGATGATCAGGCCGAGACCGAAGAGGCCGCCGGCGAGGCCGCTGAGGAGGAGCCGCATCGTCAGGCTCCGATCACATGACGGACGACGAAGACCGTGACGGCAGCGACCGTCATGAAGGTCGCGGTGGCGGCGAGCGACCGTCCGGACAGCCGCGACAGGCCGCAGACCCCGTGGCCGGAGGTGCAGCCGTTGGCGTAGCGGACACCGACGCCGACGATGAGCCCGCCGACGGCCATCAACGGCGCACCGAACGGCGCTGCCAGCTCCGGCGGACCGACCACGCTCGCATAGACGGCAGGGACGACGAGCAGCGCCAGCAGGAACACCGCACGCTCGAGCCAGTCGCCGTCGAGGCGCAGCGTCAAGAACCCACGGACGATGCCCGAAGCACCGGCGATGCGGCCGTTGCCCACGAGCAGGATCGCGGCCGCCGTGCCGATGAGCAACCCGCCGATCAGGCCGTTGATCCAGGACGTCTCCACCGCCGATCTCCCGCAGGGTTGCCGCGCGGGTCTAGCGCTTGTGGGCTTCGGGGTCGAGCGGCCGCGGGGCCTGTGCCCATGGCCAACCTCAGGACGCCAGTCCCGCCTCCTCCAGCCAAGCGGCAGCTCTCCGCACCTGCATCTTGTCGCGGAGTTCGAGGATCAGGCGGGGGCGGCTTTTGAGCGCGGCGAGAGCCGTGAACAGGGCCGGCCAGGGGACGTTGCCCTCGCCCGGGCACCAGTGCCGGTCCGCGTATCCGTCGCTGTCCTGTAGATGGACATGTGCGAGCAGATCGCCGGCAGCGACGACGTGGTAGTCGACCGGTGGTGCGCCGGTGGCGCGGTGCGCGTAGTTGGCGTGGCCGGTGTCGAGGGAGACGCGCACGGCTGCGGAACAGAAGGAGCGGGCGAGCCCGACGCGCGCCATCGGATCCCGGTCCTCGATGTTCTCGAGGACCAGCTCCACGCCGAGCGTCTCAGCGCGACGCACGAGCGGTCCTAGGGTGCCATGAACGCGCTCGTAGTAGCCATCCAGGCCACCGGCGTTGGCACCTAGATTGTGGGCGTCCCAGGTGGTGAAGGGGCTGTGCACGACCATCTGCGTGGCGCCGAGCGCGGCGCACACGTCGAGGCCCTGGCCGAAGCGCTGCTGGACGACGCCGCGGACTTCGGGATCGACGGCGTCGATGGCGAGGCTGACGAAGGGGCCGTGCAGACCCAGCCGGCCCGTGTGGCCGTCGAGGAGCGCGCGCGTCCGCGCGGCTAGCGGCTGCCAGTCGCCCAGCAGCACCTCCGGCGCGATGAAGTGCTGCAGCTCGACGTCGCGTTGGCGCTCGAGCACCCAGGCGCGGTGCGCCTCAAGGGTTTCCATGTCGAAAGCGGCGCCGACGATCGGCAGGGGTTCTTGCATCTGCGGTCTCCGGCGATAGCTGACGGTCGCAACGCTAGGCGTCCGCAGTGACGGCGGCGTGACGGTGGTCAGTTGGCGGGGATCGTCAGCACCGCGCCCGGGCCCCGGTCATCGCGCTCGATGATCGTCGTGAGCAGG
>CAYUKE010000331.1:0-3635 GCA_964445185.1 uncultured Geminicoccaceae bacterium | reverse complement strand
CGTCGCGGCGAGCCGGAACCTGATTGACCGCGCCGCGGCGGTCTTCCTCCATCTGGCGCTTTCCACGCCCTGCCTTGATGCCGTCGTCGCGGCCGAGGGCCCGTGGCTGACGACCGCCGGCGGTCGCCGCCTGCTCGACTTCCACGGCAACAGCGTCCACCAGCTCGGGCACGGGCATCCCGAGGTCCTGGCCGCCATCACCCGCCAGCTCGCGAGCCTTCCGTTCTGTCCGCGGCGCTACACCTGCGAGGTCGCGGTCCGCCTCGCTGAGACGCTGGCCGAGCTCGCGCCCGACCCCTTGGGTAAGGTTCTGCTCGCACCGAGTGGCACGGCCGCAATCGGGATGGCGTTGAAGGTCGCACGCTACGCCACCGGTCGTCACAAGACGGTATCGATGTGGGACGCGTTCCATGGCGCCAATCTCGACGCGATCTCCGTCGGCGGCGAGGCGCTCTTTCGCAAGGACGTCGGCCCGCTGCTGCCGGGAACGGAGCACGTGCCGCCACCCGGCTTGGCGCGGCGCTTCTTCGGCGACGACGACGGCGCGGCCGACAGGCTTGCCGACTACATCGACTACGTTTTGGCGGTGCAGGGCGATGTGGCCGCGGTCGTCGCCGAGCCGGTGCGCTGGACCACGGTCGAGCCGGCACCGGCCGGGTTCTGGGCCAAGGTTAGGGCCAGCTGCGATCGCCACGGCGCGCTCTTGGTGTTCGACGAGATCCCCTCCGCACTCGGGCGTTGCGGGAGCTTCTTCGTCCACGAGCAAGTGGGCTGCGTTCCCGACATGGTCGCGCTCGGCAAGGGGCTCGGCGGCGGCATCGTCCCGCAGGCCGCCCTCGTCGTGCGCAAAGACCTCGACATCGCGCCCGCGGCGGCGGTCGGCCACTACACCCACGAGAAGAGCCCTGTTGGTGCCGCTGCCGCCCTCGCGACGATCGGTGTTATCCGCCGCGACGGGCTGGTGGAACGCGCACGCGCGCTCGGCGAGCGTGGGCGCAAGCAGCTCGATGCGCTCGCCGCGCGCCACGGCCCTGCTCACGAGGTCCGCCACATCGGCGCGTTCTTCGGCATGGCGCTGCGGACGGCGGACGGGCGGGCCGCGCCGGCTCTGGCCGAGCGCTTGATGTACGGCTGCCTGCGGCGAGGGCTCAGCTTCAAGCTCGGCGGCGGCAACGTCGTCACGCTGTGCCCGCCGCTGACCATCGACGACGGCACGTTCGACGCGGCGTTGCAGATCTTGGATGACGCGCTCGCGGCCGAAGGCGAGGTCTAGCCGAGCCGTCCTAGGGCCACCCCCTTTTCGTCACCGCGACGCCTCTTCTTCGCAACATTTCTGTCACACAACCCCGTTACACCCGCGAGAGCACGTCACTGAGGAGGACCCAAATGATCCGACGCGCATTCATCGGCGCCGCGGCGATTGCCGTCGTGTCCGCCGGCTTCGTCACCGCGGCTAGCGCTCAGGTGAAGCTCACCGGCTCCGGCGCGAGCTTCCCGTTCCCGATCTACGCTGCCTGGTTCCAGGCCTACAGCCAGGCGACCGACGGCGTGCAGATCGACTACCAGGCGAAGGGTAGCGGCGCCGGCATTCAGGACCTGACCAACGGCATCACCGATTTCGGCGCCAGCGATGCGGCGATGAGCGACGACGAGGTTGCAGCTCTCGAGAAGGAGCGCGGCACCGGCGTTGTCATGCTGCCGATGACCGCCGGCGAGATCGTGCTCGCCTACAACGTGCCGGGCGTCGAAGAGTTGCGCCTGCCGCGCGACGTCTACCCGCTGATCTTCGCCGGCGAGATCACCAACTGGAACGACGAGCGCATCGTCGCGGCGAACGAGGGCGTCGAGATGCCCGACATGCCGATCACGGTGGTCACGCGCTCGGACAGTAGCGGCACGACCTTCGTGTTCACCAGGCACCTCAGCACGATCAACGAGGACTTCGCCGCGAACATCGGCGAAGGCAAGACGGTCGAGTGGCCGAGCATCCCGACCGTGATCGCCGCGCCGAAGAACGACGGCATCACTGCCATGGTCACCCAGACCCCGGGCTCGATCGGCTACATCGAGTACGGCTACGCCAAGCTCACCGGCACGACCTCGGCGATCCTCGAGAACGCCGCTGGCGAGTTCATCGCCGCCGGTGACGAGGCCGGCATGGCAGCGCTCGCCAGCGCCGACTTCTCCGGTGACGACCTGCGCGTCTGGGTCTCCGACCCGGCCGACCCGGCGGCTTACCCGATCGCCACGTTCACGTGGATGATGTTCTACGAGGAGCAGGAGGACGAGAAAGCCGAGGCGCTCCGCAATTTCATCGAGTGGGCGCTGACCGAAGGTCAGACGATGGCCAGCGATCTCGGCTACATTCCGCTGCCGGACGTGGTGGTGGAGAAGGTCCGCGCGGCCTCGGCCGACATCCAGTAATCGCCCGACGCACGACCCGCCCGGCCCCTGTCGGGCGGGTCTCGTCTCGTTGACCTGCTGGCTCGGGAGCGCACCAAATGGCCACCACCGGATTCGACGCCGGCGCTCAGCCGTCGTCGGCCTCGCAGCCGCCGACCTCCGGCGAGTACATGTCGGACCGCATCTTCCGTGGTCTGGCGTTCACGGCCGGCGTCTCGGTGATCGCCCTGCTCGTCTACATCTTCTACCAGATCGGCGGCCTCGCTCTCCCGGCCATCGGCGAGTACGGCGTGAGCTTCCTCACGACGGCCGTCTGGAACCCCGGGCAACAGCAGTTCGGTATCCTGGCCGAGATTTGGGGTACCCTCTACAGCTCGCTTTTGGCATTGGCCATCGCCGGCTTCTTCGGTGTAGGCGTCGCGATCTTCCTCACCCAAGGCTTCTTGCCGGCGAAGGTCGCCTACGTGTTTCGCACCATTGTGGAGATGCTGGCGGCCATTCCGTCGGTCGTCTACGGCCTGTGGGGCATCTATGTCGTGATCCCGGCGATCCGGCCGATCGCGAACTGGCTGCACGATACCCTCGGCTTCATTCCTTTCTTCGGCACCTCGTTGGCCGGGCCGGGTCTCGCGCCTGCCGTCATCGTTCTGTCGATCATGGTGCTGCCGACCGTCGCCGCGATCACGCAGGATGCGTTCCAGGCCATTCCCTACAAGGTCAAGGAAGCTGCGTACGGGATGGGCACGACGCATTGGGAGGCGATCCTGAAGGTCATCCTGCCGACCGCGTCGGGTGGCATCTTCGGGGCGCTGGTCCTCGGCTTCGGTCGTGCGCTCGGCGAGACCATGGCGCTCGCGATGCTGATCGGTAACGCCAATCAAATCAGTCTCTCGCTGTTCTCACCGGCGAACACGCTCGCCTCGTTGTTGGCATCCCAATGGCCGGAGGCCGGCGCGATCGAACAGCAGGCGCTGATGTATGCCGCGCTGACGCTGCTGGCGATCACGGTGCTCGTGAACGTCGCCGGCACGATCATCATGAGCTTCACCTCCAAGCAAACCGTGACCTGAGGGGACGCACCGATGGCCACCATGTCTCCTGAAGCTGTCGCGCTCGGCGCCGCGCCCAACCTTCGGCGTAACTTCGCGGACAGCCGAGCCCTGCGCAGCCGGCTGCTCACCGTTGGCGTCTGGGTCGTGGCGCTGCTTGCGAGCGTGCCGCTCTTCTCGGTG
>CAYUKE010000330.1:0-3651 GCA_964445185.1 uncultured Geminicoccaceae bacterium | reverse complement strand
GGTTCATCGCGCAGGCGGCGTTCACCCTGAGGCAGATCGCGTGCGCGGCGCGGTGGTAGGCGCCACCAGGCTCAGCCGAGGCAATGGTGATGTAGCGCGGCGCATTGGCGGCTGCTGCCGCTCCGGCCAGAATCAGGAGTGTGGCGGCAAACGCGACGGCCGTGGGTCGGCCGCCGCGTTCCCATCGGGTCAAAACACGTCTTTCGCCGCGTCGCCGACGTCCTCCAAGGCGTCTCTAATGCCACCGAGCACGTTTCCGAAGGGATTTCCCTCGCCCTCGTCGGAGTCGCGGAGGGCGGAAGCGCCGGCTGGTGGCCCACCGTCCTCGCCGGCGGCGTCACCCAGAGGATTCCCGATACGGTCGCGCATCTGGTCCAGCAGGCCGGGGCTGTCCGGATCGGCGCTCGCAACGACGGTCTCAGGCACCGCCGCGTCGCATGCACGCTGCGTCCGCCGAGACATCTTCTCGCAATCCGCGAGCGCGACTTCCATCGCGTCTTGCCGCTCCAAACGGGCCAGCACTTTGACCCGCGCCGGCTGCATCGCCTCGACGCCATAGAATGATTCGCCGCGGTCGAGCGTGGCGAGGGCGCTTCGTCCCGCGCCCCGCGCGGCCTGGATGTCGGCCTTGAGGATGTACCCTTCGACGGGAAGCGGCGTGCGCGACGAGACCCGCTCAAGCGCGCTGAGTGCGCGTGCGGAATCGCCCAGGCCTCGGCGCGCGTGCGCCTCGACCATGCGCGGCACCGGGTGGTCCCCGATCAGGCCGGTCCGGTAGCCCTGGTTCAGATGGCCGATCGCGTCTTCGAAGCGCTTCTCCGTGACGGCGTCGAGCGCATCTGCGACTTTCTCGTAGGCGTTGTTCATCTGTTTGAAACGTAGACGCTCCCTGGTTCGTTTGTAGTCCGTCGATGGCTCAACGTCTGGCTCCGGGTAAAACCGGTCGAGGTACTCTTCCGCCCGCTCCAAACGACCCTCGGGCGATTGGTAGGCGGAGCGCAAGCTATCGCGTGCGTCGGCGACCAGGGCCGATCCCGCGTCGCCGAGCATAGCGATCCCGGTCTCGAACACCGGCATGATGTCGAAGCGACCCTGCTCAAAAGAGGCTTGCATCGTTGCCTCAAGCTCGGCACCGCGCTCGTCGGCCTTCTCAGAAAGTCCGCTCACCCGCGTCGTCCGCTCCTGCGCGGCGTCTATGAGTTGCCCGAAGCTATCATTCATCGCCCACGGATCGTAGCCGGCTCGGACAGCGAGGTCGAAACCGATCAGGTCTGCTTCGTTCTCTTGCGTTCGGTTCCAACTCGCGTTCACAACATCGTTGGCCACAAAGTCGACGGCCATTTTCGTGGCGGCGAGCGCCACCGTATCCTCCTGTACGTTCTTTTGCGCGGCTGCGCTAAGCTGACCAGATGATTCGATCTGCGCCTTCAACGACAACCCCGTGACCGCGGCAAGCATAGCTGCAGATGTAGCATCGCGCTGGCTTTCGAATAGCCGATCCTTGTCGTGGTGCTTGAGGAGCAAGTGTCCCAACTCATGGCCCATGAGAACGGCGATCTCGTCCTCTGATTCCGCTGTCGCGAGAGCATTGATGCTGACATAGACATCTCCGCCTTCACGGGCGAATGCCTCGTAGCTGTTGCTTGCCAGCACGTGGACTTGCACTTCTGGCGCGCCCGGTGGCGCTTCTGCCAGCAACCGCTCGGCGATCCCGTGGAGATACTCGCGAATTCGGCGGTCCGGGATCACACGGCTCGCTGCCGGTATCGGTGCCTTATTCGCTTCAACGAGGAAGTAGTTTGCCTGCGGGTCGTCGGCTTCGCCGGAGAAGAAGAACGTGCGTGGCGGGCTTTGGTCGCCAACGACGCTTGGTTCACCCGGCGCGAAGTTGGTCGTCTCGATCAGCGGGCCGTCCATGCCGGCGACGCTCTTTTCGAAGATGTCGGGCGCGAAGCCTCCCTGACCACCAGCGCAGCCAGCCAGCAGCGCGGCGAGGCTGGACGTCAGGGCGAGGCGCTTGGGCGCCCCGCTTCTTGAAGGTTGCATCTGCGGCTCTCCATCAGCAGCCGTTGCCGCGATTGGAGCCGGAGCCACGACCGCTCGCACTTGCAACTTGCGCCGCACAGGATCGGGTGGCGACGCCTTCAGCCACGGCCTTTGTCCGCACGTCCTTGCGCGAGTAGGTTTGACCACCGAAACAGACTTCCCGACTCGAAATCCTGTAACCGGTCTGGCCGACCAGCGAATCTGGAGCTCCGCGGACGGCGACGGCGACGACGGCATCGCCGGCCATGCGGCAACTCTCGGCGGCAGCCGGTTGCAGTGTGAGGCCAAGAAGAGGGAGCATGATGAAGAGTGTACGCATTGGTATGTCCTCGTTTTTCAGGTTTCGCTGGCGTGTTCGCTAGTCAAAGCCCACGCCGCTGCCGCAGCGCCCCCCACCGCCAGCCAATCGAGTGGGGGCCAAGTCGTGAATGAAAGAATGATCAAGGCGATAGGCAGGCTCAGCAGCAGCGCAAAAGCCAAGCCTATCGTGATCTCAAGAACTGTCGATATTACATAGCGATCGCATGTCTTGGGAAAAATATGTGATACACTGCTCTTGATTTTTGTTTTTGAAAGGAAAAGAAACGCGGTCAGGGCGATCGCCCACGTAATAATGCCGTCCCTGGTAATGCCGACGACCGTGGCTTCCCAATCGTCGCCGAAGCCGGCGCCGTCGAGCGTGGCGCGACGGTAGTCGGCGCCGAGCGTCAGCAGGTTGTCGAAGGCCATCGCGTGCGCCCAAACGCTGGGTGCGTACACGCCGCGCATCGCCTGCATGCCCTCGGCGCCGGCCACCGAGGCACCGACCATGACCACCCGATCGGCCACCGCCCAATCGACATACTCCGTCGTTTTCGGGTGGTCCGAGGTCAGCCAGTCGAGCTGCACCGCCGTGTGATACGCGCAACTGTCGATCGGCCAGCCCACGAAGGCGAGCAGAGCGTTGCGGGCGCGGAGAAGAGACTCCGAGGCGCGTTCGGGGAGCGACGAGCCGAAGCGAAAGGCCTGGCAGGGGTCGCCGTTGGCCTCGACTTGAGCGCGCCACGTGTAGGGAGCTGCGGGGCCGTCGGGGTAGTCTTGGCCGTCCGGCCATTGGGCACCGCGCGGCAGGCCGCCGTCGCGCGGGCTTGCTCCCCACAGCACCGTCATGGTGGGCCCGAGGCGCGCGTCCGCGTGCCGGTCGGCTGCTTCGCGGCACGCTGCTCGGGCGCGGTCGACATCCTCCGGCTCCGTCGCGCCCGCGACCTCAACCGTCGCCCCACGCCCTGCCTCGGGGTAGTCCAGGCACGCGGTGCCAGCCAAAGCGCCCTCGAAATGACCATCGCGCCGTGCTGCCGCGTAGCGCACCAGCATCGCCTGCGCGTGCTCTTCCTGCGGCGACCTGGACGTCTGTTTGCGTGCCCGTTCCATCACGGGAGCCCACCCTACCCCCGCCGCATGCCGGAGCGCCGTGCGTTCACACACAGCGCGAAGCTCGGCCAAGGTCGAGGCCCGCGTGCGAGCGCACGAGGCGGCAACGTCGGCAAGGGCCGCCGCGTGCGCCGCCCGCCGAATCCCTTGCGGATCGCCGATGGGTGCCGCCGCCTCGGCGAACGCGCAGCCCGG
>CAYUKE010000329.1:0-3655 GCA_964445185.1 uncultured Geminicoccaceae bacterium | reverse complement strand
AGACGCTGGTCGAGGCCGGCTACGCCCCGGAGATGGCCTATTTCGAGACCGTTCACGAGGTCAAGCTGATCGTCGACCTGTTCTACGAGGGCGGCCTTGCCAACATGCGGTACTCGATCTCCAACACGGCCGAGTACGGCGACTACAGCACCGGCCCGCGCATCGTCACACCGGAGACCAAAGCGGAGATGAAGCGGGTGCTCGCCGACATCCAAGAAGGGCGCTTCGCTCGCGATTGGGTCTTGGAGAACAAGGCGAGCCAGGCCTCGTTCAAGGCCACGCGTGCACGACACGCCGCGCACGAGCTGGAGGCCGTCGGTGCTAAGTTGCGCGGCATGATGCCCTGGATCGGCGCCAACAAGCTGGTTGCTGGCACCAAGGACTGACCGCTCAGGGGATTGGCGGCTCGGCGAGAGGCGCGGACTCCGGCCTAGGCGGCGGTTCGGCGCGTTCCCCGCAGCCGGCAACCGCGCGGAGCGGTCGATCATGGAGATGTTGCGCGCCAGCACAAAGTGATGCGTCGTGCGGCGCCGCAGCTTCAAGAGTGTGCCGACGCTACGTAGTGGTCAGCGTTCTTGAAGATGTCCGGCTTGCCGGCCAAGCGGGCGCCGCGCCGGCGACAGGCAAGCCGCAAGAAAAACGGGGCGACCTGTTGGTCGCCCCTTTTTCTTCAGCCGCGCTGACGCGTATCAGGCCGCGGCAGCGTTTCGCGCCCGGCGACGACCGTACAGGCCGAGCCCGGCGAGCGCGGAGCCGAAGAGCAGGGCCGCGCCCGGGATCGGCGTCGCGACGAGGTTGTCGAACGCCGTCGACGCATCAGTCGCGATCGTCAGCGACGTAATGCCCTGCGAGAACCCTGTGTTGCCGAAGTTTGCAAAGTCAAACGTGCGCGTCGCGGCAGCTGTCTGAGTGGTGCCGCCTGCGTCCGAGGCCGTTCCAGTCGCGGAGCCGATCAGGCCCTTGTCGCTCGTGAAGGAGATCTGTTCGCCCTGCTCGAAGTCGAAGATCGTCAGCTCGAGTAGGTCGATCGCCTTGTTGAAGGTGATCGTCAGCGTGCCACCGTCCCGGTGATCATTCGGCGCGCTGGTCGCCGAGCCGTTCTGCTGGAAGATCAAGGCCTGACCGCTGTTGGCGTATTCGAGGTCGCCATCCTCGCCCACCGGCGGGCTGGTATTGTAGACGCGGAGGGTGCGGTTCGATGAGGTCAGCGTGCCATGGCCGTCGAGGATCGACTGGCCGACGAGGTTCCCGGTCGACGGCAGCGATTCGAAATCCTCGGTGAGCGCCTGGGCGCCCGATGACAAGATAAACGAGCCGGCAACGACGCCGGCGAACACCACTCCACGCATGGGTTTACCCCTCCCAATCTGAAATGCGTTGGTTGGACTTTAGAACAGCGGTACGGCGGGGCAAGTCCAGAAAAATTGAACGAACGAGGTGCTTGGCACGCGCCGCGGTTGCGGAATTCGTGCCGCCGCGCGGTCGGACCTTTACGCGGGACCGGCATGCCAACTATACAACGCGCAGCGTCGACCCGCGGTTCGGAGATCCGCGACCCCATGCTCTTCGACCGGCCATCGCGTTCGTGTTCGCACTGCCGCCGCACCCTTCGAGCGGATGGCCTCGTCGCGACGGCGCGCCTGCGACTTATGCGCCCCTGAGCGTGCGACCTCGCTCGCGCCGCTCAGGGGGAATCCCGTCGCAACCGTCGCTTCCGAGAGCATGATCCCATGAGCCAACCCGATCGCTTAATCATCTTCGATACAACCTTGCGCGATGGCGAGCAGTCGCCCGGCGCATCGATGAGCATCGCCGAGAAGTGCCGCGTCGCGCAGATGCTCGACGAGATGGGTGTGGATGTCATCGAGGCGGGCTTCGCCATCGCGTCCGAAGGCGACTTCCGCTCGATCCAGGCCATCGCCGAGCTGTGCAAGACCTCCGTGGTCTGCTCGCTGGCTCGCGCCCATGACGGCGACATCGATCGCGCCGCTGAGGCGCTGCGGGGCGCCGAGCGCAAGCGCATCCACACCTTCATCTCCACGAGCCCGCTGCATATGCGGTTCAAGCTTCAGATGGAGCCCGAGGCGGTGCTCGATCGCGTCGTGGCGAGCGTGACGCGGGCGCGCAACTACACCGACGACGTCGAATGGAGTGGTGAGGACGGTTCGCGCACCGAGCCGGGCTTTCTGATGCGCTGTGTCGAGGCCGCGATCGACGCCGGCGCCACCACCATCAACATCCCGGATACGGTGGGTTACGCGTATCCGGAGGAGTTCGCCGACCTGATTCGCCTGATCCGCTCGAACGTGCCCAACATCGACAAGGCGGTCCTGTCGGTGCACTGCCACAACGATCTCGGCCTTGCCGTCGCCAACAGTCTGCGGGCGATCGAGGCGGGCGCTCGGCAGATCGAGTGCACGATCAACGGCATCGGCGAGCGCGCCGGCAACGCCGCCCTTGAGGAGGTGGTTATGGCGGTGCGCACGCGCCCCGACCTGCTTCCGTTCACGGTGGGTGTCGACTCCACCCAGATCATGAAGCTGTCGCGCCAGGTCAGCGCCTCAACCGGGTTCACTGTCCAGCCGAACAAGGCGATCGTTGGCAAGAACGCGTTCGCGCACGAGAGCGGCATTCATCAGGACGGCATGCTCAAGCACGCGCAGACCTACGAGATCATGCGCCCGGAGGACGTTGGCCTGCAGCGTACGAGCCTCGTCATGGGTAAGCACTCGGGCCGACACGCGTTCCGCGCGAAGCTCGAGGAGCTCGGCTACGCCCTTGGCGACAACGCGCTCAATGATGCCTTCGCGCGCTTCAAGGCGCTCGCGGACAAGAAGAAGGAAGTCTTCGACGACGACATCGTCGCCCTCGTCGACGACGAGCTCGCGGCTCGCGATCAGCGGGTCAAGTTCGTGAAGCTCGAGGTGCATTGCGGCTCGGAGATGAAGCCGAAGGCCTGGCTGACGCTCGACATCGACGGTGTCAGCCAAGCGACCGAGGCGGCAGGCGACGGACCGGTTGACGCCGCGTTCCGAGCCGTCCGCCAATTGGTGCCGCACGAGGCGAAGCTACTGCTGTTCCAGATCAACGCCGTGACCGAGGGCACTGACGCTCAGGCCGTGGTTACCGTCCGCCTCGAAGAGGACGACAAGACCGTTGCCGGCGTGTCAGCCGACACCGACACGCTCGTCGCCTCGGTCCGAGCTTACCTCGGCGCGCTAAATCGGCTTCTAGTCAAGCGCGACCGGACCGCGCCTGCAGCACTTTCCGCATGATCGACCAAGACGGGGATCGCGCGCGCGCTCGCGCTGCGGTAGAAACCGACACCACGCTAGCGGCGTGGTGTCGTCGTTTCGTCCGTCGCCACAACAGGAGACCCGATGTTCGCTCGCCTCTTGGGCCTGTTTTCCGCCGACATGGCCATCGATCTCGGCACCGCGAACACGCTGGTCTACGTCAAGTCGAAGGGCATCATCCTCAACGAGCCCTCCGTCGTCGCCATCGCGACGCACAAGGGGCGTAAGCAGGTTCTCGCCGTCGGCGACGAGGCGAAGCAGATGGTCGGCCGGACGCCCGGCAACATCGAGGCGATCCGGCCGCTGCGCCACGGCGTGATCGCCGACATCGAGGTCGCGGAGGAGATGATCAAGCACAT
>CAYUKE010000328.1:0-3663 GCA_964445185.1 uncultured Geminicoccaceae bacterium | reverse complement strand
CGATGATCAACTCGCGCTGGCCACGGCCGATGGGGATCAGCGCGTCGATCGCCTTGATGCCCGTGAGCATCGGCTCGTGCACCGACTTGCGCGGGATGATGCCCGGCGCCTTGACATCGACCAGACACCGCTCGGTCGCGTCGATCGGCCCCTTGCCGTCGATCGGGTTGCCTAGTGCATCGACCACGCGGCCAAGCAGACCCTTGCCGACCGGTACATCGACGATCGACTTGGTGCGCTTGACGGTGTCGCCTTCGCCGACGCCGCGGTCGTCGCCGAAGATGACGACGCCGACATTGTCGACCTCGAGGTTCAAAGCCATGCCACGCGTGCCGTCGGCAAACTCGACCATCTCACCGGCCTGGACCGCGTCGAGGCCGTAGATCCGGGCGATGCCGTCGCCAACGCTGAGGACGCGTCCGACCTCCGCGATCTCGGCCTCTGCACCGAAGTTGGCGATCTGCTCCTTCAAGATGGCGGAGATTTCCGCCGCCCGGATATCCATCAGTCGGCCCCTCTCATAGCGAGCTCGAGGTGTCGCAGCTTGGTTCTCAATGAGGCGTCGATCATGCGCGAGCCGACGCGAACGACGAGCCCGCCGAGGAGCTCGGGATCAACCGCTGCGTTGAGCGTGATCTTCTTTCCCAGCGACTGCGCCAGCATCTCGCGCACCGTGGCTTCCTGTGTCGCGCCAAGCGGGATCGCCGAGACGACCTCGACCGCAACCTCGCCGCGGGTCTCGGCGAGCATGGCCGCGAAGGCGTCGATCATCGACGGCAACGCGCCGAGCCGATCATGCTCGCCCAAAACACCGAGGAACTTGACAGTCACATCGGCGAGACCGGCCTTGGCGCCGACGGCCTCGACCACGCGGATCTTCGCCGCGGCGCTGACCGCCGGGCTCGCGACCGTCTGCGCGAGATCCGGGTGCTGGTCGAGCAGCTGCTGCATCTGTTCTAGGTCGGCGCCGACGCGCTCAAGAACGTCTTCCTCTCGCGCAAGCTCGAACAAGGCCGACGCATACCGACCGGCGAGACCGGCCGCACTGGCAGAGGAAGAAGACACGTCGTTTCGGTCCCGCGCTTGAGGTGAGGCCCGACTTGCAAGATTGCACGCCCCGCCCGCGACCGGCGAGATCCACGCGGAAGCGGGTGCTAGCACACGGGATGTGGGTGTTCAAGCCGACCAGGACAGTCCGCAAGGCGCGCTGCCCGAGAGCGTCCGGAGGGCCGGCCGGTCGGCGCGTGTGGATCACAGAAAGCTCTCTGGGTCGGGGTCGACCCGGATCCGGAGACGTCCTCGCGGCTTCACGCCAGCGAGCCACGCGCGGATCGGTGCTGCGAGGTCGACACCCGGCGCTGCCAGCACCAACAGCCGGAAGCGATGCCGCCCGCGCAGCAGGGCAAGCGGCGCCGGCGCCGGGCCGAGGACACGGACGCCTGCAAGCGCCGGCGCCCGGCTCGCAACCTCACGCGCCAGGACCTCCACGGCCGAAAGCTCAGGCCCCGAGACGATGATCGCCGCCAAGCGTCCGTAGGGCGGCAAGCCGGCGCGTTGGCGCGCGCGCGCTTCGGCCGCCCGAAACCCGGCGACGTCGCCCGCGGCAACGGCGCCGAGCGCCGGGTGCTCCGGCGCGTAGGTCTGGATAAGGGCCCGACCCGGCAGGTCGGCGCGGCCGGCGCGCCCGGCTACCTGATGCAGCAGCTGAAAGGTGCGCTCGCCCGCCCGCAGGTCACCGCCGCCGAGACCAAGGTCGGCGTCGACGACACCGACCAGGGTCAGGTTCGGAAAGTGGTGCCCTTTGGCCAGCACCTGGGTGCCGACTAGAAGATCAAGCTCGCCCGCGGCGACGGCTGTCACGAGCGCCGCCAGCTCGGCGGTCGTGCCGGGCCGGTCCGCGGTCATCACCGCGATTCGCGCGGTGGGCACGAGCGCCTGCGCTTCCTCGGCAATTCGCTCTACGCCGGGGCCGGCCGCGGCAAAACTGGCGATGGTACCGCATTCCGGGCAATGCTCGCGCTCCGGCCGGGCGTAGCCGCAGTGATGGCAGAGCAGGCGGCCCTTGAGCCGGTGCCAGACCAGCCAAGCGCTGCAGTTCGGGCAGCGTTCGCGGTATCCGCAGGCGCGACAGACGAGCAGCGGCGCGTAACCGCGGCGGTTGAGGAAGAGGAGCACCTGCTCGCCCTTCGCCAACGTCGTCCGGCACGCGTCCGCGAGGGTCGGGCTGAGAAAGCAACCGCGCGGCGGCCGATCGCGCCGGAGGTCCACCACCTCGATGCGCGGCGGCCGGGCGCCGCTGAAGCGCTCGGGCAGCTCGAGGCGATTCAGCGGCCGACCCGAGTCCGTCGGGGCGACGACGCCGCTTTGCGCCAGCGCTTCCAACGAAGGGGTCGCGGAAGCGAGCACCAGGGGACAGCCAGCGCGGGCGGCGAGTGCATCGGCGACGTCGCGCCCGTGATAAGGAACGCCGTCATCCTGCTTGAAGCTCGCGTCGTGCTCTTCGTCGACCACGACGAGGCCGAGATTCGCGAGCGGGAGGAACAGGGCCGACCGTGCGCCGACGACGACGCGGGCCCGGCCCTCCAACGCGTCGCGCCAATGCCGCCGGCGCGCGCCTGCCGGCAGGCCCGAATGCCAGAGCACGGGATCGGCACCAAAGCGGGCGCGAAAGCGCTCGAGCCACTGCGCCGTCAGCGCGATCTCCGGCAGGACGACGAGCGCTTGCCGGCCGGCCTCGACGCAGGCGGCGATCGCCTCCAGGTACACCTCCGTTTTGCCCGAGCCGGTGACACCGTCGATCAGGAACCCCTCACGGCTGCCGGCGCGGACCGCGGCGACCAGGGCAGCTGCGGCAGCGGCCTGGTCGGCGGACAGGGCGGGTGCGGGGCGTCGTGGGTCGGGCGCTTCGCGTTGCGCTAGCGGCAACGGCGCCGCTTCCAACCACCCGGCGGCGAGCAGCCCGCGGACCACCGCGCTGCCAACATCGGCGACCCGCGCCAGCTCCGCCGGTGTCCGAACAACGCCGTCGGCAGCCACCTCGAGCGCCCGCGCCCGTGCGCTGGTGAGGCGGCCGCTGGGCGGCTGCGTCGTGGGCCGCACGCCAAGCCGCGGCGCCTCCGGCTCGAGCGCGGCGGGGACGTTGAGCACAAGCTTTAAGACAACACCGAGCGGGCTCAGCGTGCGCGCCGCGACATCCTCGACGAGCCCGAGGCAGGTCGGCGGCAGTGGCGGCGCCTCGAAGCGCCGGGCGACCGACTTCAGGCGCGTGCCGGCGGGTGGAGCAGCCTCGCTAGGCCAGACGCAGCCCGGCAGCAGGCGGCGCGCGAAAGGCACCTCGACGAGCGTGCCGGGCGGCGCCGCGCTTGCGCTCACGTCAAGGTAGTGAAAGGTTCGATCCATCGGCGCCGTCACGAGGACGGAAACGATGGCGGCGTCGACATCGCAGTGCATCATTGGCGGGGGTGGCCGCGCGTGGAGGTATCGTCAAGCACGCAGTCGAGTGGCGTCGCGTCGGCCGTCGCCGACTGGCAGGCTTGGCTCGGCAGCGAGCGCCGGCTCGCCGCGGGTACGCTCCGGGCCTATCAAGCCGACATCGGCGCGCTCTTGCAATTCCTGGCGCGGCATACGGGCCACCCGCCGGAGCTGACAACGCTCGCCCACCTA
>CAYUKE010000327.1:0-3671 GCA_964445185.1 uncultured Geminicoccaceae bacterium | reverse complement strand
CGGCAAGCGCGGCGCTGACGCGCGGCGCGGTGTTGCCGCCTGAGGATGGCGGGGGTGGCGGGTTTGCGCCGCCGGCTGAGTTGTAGTTCAGCCCCACGGCGTAGGCCGGCGCGGGGTCGGGAACGCTCGGATCCGTGGGTGACCGGAAGTGCATCGTCTTGTCGCCGCTGCGCGCATCGGTCACGCGGAAGTCTTCCGGCGCTTCGGGGCGGCCCGAGTGGTTCCAGGCGGATCGCTCGGCCCAAAGCAGCTGGCGATGATCGCGCGGATCTTCGCGAACGATGTAATTGTCGTGCCAGTAGGCGATGTCGACGTGCCGCTGATAGTCCGTCAGCCACAGTATGGCCGCGTCTTGCTCGCCTGCTTCCGCGGCGAGGACGGAGCGCCCCATGGAGAACGAGTAATCACTTGACTGTTCTACCGGCGCGAAAATTACCTGGTAGTTTCCTATGAAGTGACTGTTGAAGATGCCGAAGTTCGACAGGCCGTCACCTTGCTCGCGTAATTGGATCGCATCAGCGTGATCCGAGCGGATGACGCGCCCGTCCGGGTTGCCGCCGTAGTGGTTTAGGTCGGCGATGATGTCGCGATCATCTGGCCCAACCGCTCCGATCGACCCAACGCGGCTGTTGACGAAAAAGAGATCCCAGTCGTCGGGTCGATCGCGCTTGTCCGAACCGACGATGATCGCATCACCATGTGTCAGCACCTCATCCTTCACCTCGATGTGAAGGCCTTCGAAATACGCTAGCCGACCATCACTGTCGGGTTCGATAAGAACAACAAAACCAGGATCCCAGTAATCATCTATAGCATGACCATTACTATCGTCCATTATGATATAGGGATTGTTATTCATGCCCTCTTGAAGATAATTGCCGCTCCAAGATGTTTGCCAATTTGAATGATGGGGGCTCTTTCCGTAGGTAGGTTTGCCGGTTTCAGGCACGACGGCTGGGACGTTATTCCAATATTTTTCGGCAACGTCCTTCGTCGCCTCGTAATCATAGCGAGGCGCGCCAAAGAGCGGGTCGTTGATCTCCAAGTGGACGCCAACGACGTGGAGTTGGCGGAAGTTTTCGAAGGCGATTGCAGCGTTCTCGACCGTGCCGGAAGGCGGGGCCTCGACGAGTAGATCACCACCCTGGCCGTCGAAAACGATGCGCCCCTTGTAGCTTGGCTCGGGCCAGGGCTGGCCGGAGCCACCGTAGTGAGTTGGGTTTTGGAGGTCGGGAGCCTCGGGAACATCGTTCATGTTCCAGTCATGGCCCATATGTCGGTCTCCGCTTCGCTAGTCGATGGCGAAAGCGCGCAACTCGAGGGTCATCGTCCGCGCGCACTGCGACGCGTCTCCGTGAGCTCCGCATTCCTTCTGGATGTCATCGAACCGCGTCGCTATTTGGCGCTCGCGATTTCCCTGCCGCTATTTTGATTTGCAGATTAGCTGTCGTGTCTGCAGATCCGTCTCGATTGTATCGACGGACAGTGGATAGGACTATTCCACCGCGACGGTATACGACCAACGGCCTGATGCGACGTAGAGTAAGAAAAGAGGCATTGGGAAGGGAGATTCGTCATTGTCGTAATAGCCGAGGGGCGACGCCACAACTTTCAGACGTGGAGGTCGCCGGGCGGAGGAATCGCGTCAGACCGATCGGTCTGGATTTTCAGGGGCTTGAAATAGGATGGATGTCGGCGTCGCCGCCGGAGCGTCTCCCAGCTGGAAGAAGTTATCAACCCTAGGTTGTTTTTTGGGGTCAGTGCTGCAGACGCAGCTGGATGGCAGTCAGTTCATCAAGAGCAGCGTAGGCTTCCGGCGGCTGCAGGCCGCTGATGACGAACCGGCCGTCGGCAATGAGTAGCGGAATCTCGTTCACGCCGGCTAGTCGCGCGGCCCGAGTCGCGCGGTCCACCAGGTGGCCATTGGTGCGCGCGGCGCCGAGCCAGCGCACCGCGCGTTCGGTACCGACGCGGACAGCCAGGGCGCGCTCGATGGCGATGTCGCGTGCGAGCGAGTCGCCCCGGGCGAAATGCGCCTCGAACAGCGCGCGTGCGGCCAGCGCAGCCGCGCCCTCGGCGCTGGCGGCAAGTAAGGCGCCATGGGCGGTCCGCCCGGCGACGGGCTGTCCAAGAGCTGCGGGCGAGATCGGTGCTTGCAGCCATGCGGCGTAGTCGACGGCGGCGCGGGCGATCCGCGCCGTGTCTTGCCGCTTCGTTTCCGGCCGCAGCAGGTAGGGGTGCCAGTCCAGGCGCACGTCGTCGCCGACTGCTCGGCAAAGGGCGGTGAACGCGAGGTAGGTCCACGGGCAGGCGACATCTCCAACCAGGCGCCACGGCGCACCCTGGCCTTGTGGCGGCGTCACCGCGGTCAACTCGGTTCTGGCGGGTCGTATCGCCGCCGGCCGAGCGCACGGTCGCGGAGCAGATGGTCGGCGAGCACGCAGGCGAGCATTGCCTCGCCGACCGGGACCGCGCGGATGCCGACGCAGGGGTCGTGACGCCCTTTGGTCCGCACGTCGACGTCATTGCCGAACCGATCCACGCTGCGTCGCGCGGTCAGAATAGAGCTCGTCGGCTTCACCGCGAAGCGGACGACAAGGGGCGCACCCGTACTGATGCCACCGAGAACGCCGCCGGCGGCGTTGCTTAGGAACGTCGCCGCGCCGTCGACCATCCGCATCTCGTCCGCGTTCTCGGCGCCAGTCAGCCGTGCGGCGTCGATGCCCGCTCCGATCTCCACCGCCTTCACGGCGTTGATGGACATCATCGCCTTGGCGAGATCCGCATCGAGCTTGTCATACACCGGCTCGCCCAGCCCGGCCGGCACGCCCTCAGCGACCACCTCGACAATGGCCCCGACCGAGGAGCCGGATTTGCGCACTCGGTCCAACTGGACGGCCCACCGTGCCGCCGCAGCCGCGTCCGGACACCAAAAGTCGTTGTCTTCGACCAGGGTCCAATCCCACTGCGCGCGTTCCACCGCGTCACCGCCAACCTCCACCAGCGCGCCGCGGATCCGGACGGCGGCACCGAGCACCTTGCGCGCGACCGCGCCAGCCGCGACCCGCATCGCGGTCTCGCGCGCGCTCGAACGCCCGCCGCCGCGATAGTCGCGTCGCCCGTACTTTAAATCGTACGTGTAGTCAGCGTGCCCGGGTCGATAGACATCTTTGATATCGCTGTAGTCTTTCGACCGCTGGTCCTGATTGCGAACCAAGAGCCCGATCGGCGTGCCGGTGGTCGATCCTTCGAAGACACCGGAAGCGATTTCGACCGCGTCCGGTTCCTGGCGCTGTGTGACGAACCTGGATTGACCCGGACGGCGTCGGTCGAGCCAGTACTGGATGTCCTCGGGCGCGAGCGGGAGTCCGGGCGGCGCTCCGTCGATGACGCAGCCTAGGCCGGGCCCGTGGCTCTCGCCGAAGGTTGTGAAGCGAAAGGCTGTCCCGAAGCTATTGCCGGCCAAGGCGGCGCCTCACTGCGTGGCGATGTCCGGCGCGTCGGCGCGCTTCATGCCGACCACGTGATAGCCGCTGTCGACGTGAACGATCTCGCCGGTCGTGCCGGCCGCAAGCTCGGAGAGCAAGTAAACGGCGGCGCCACCGACATCATCGAGCGTCGTGTTGCGCTGCAGCGGCGCGTTGAGTTCGTTGCATTTAATGATGTAGCGT
>CAYUKE010000326.1:0-3681 GCA_964445185.1 uncultured Geminicoccaceae bacterium | reverse complement strand
GTTTGTAGGAAATGAAGACGTCGGTCATCGCCCGCCGGTCCGCCGAGAATGCGGGCACTCTGGCGACCGGGTGACAAGGCCGCAAGGCAACTCGGGCGCGCATGGGCGCTTCGTCCCAAGCCGATGCTAGGCGGCTGCCGCGATCAACTCCGCGTCGTCGTTCTTGACGTTGTTGACACGCTTGTCGACCTGCCGGAAGCGGAGCGTGCCCTCCGCGGCTGGGCCGATGAGGTTGCGCGCGGCCTCGGCTTGGCCGGTGAGCCACACGTCCCAGGCATCACTTCCCAGGATCAGCGGCATGCGATGGTGGAGGTGGCGGATGTCGGCGCTGGCGTCGGTGGTGACGATGGTGCAGCTCCACAACGTGTGCCCCTCGCCGTCGCGCCAACGCTCGAACAGGCCGGCCATGGCCATCGGCCCGCCGGCCGCGGGCTCGAGCAGGTAGGGCTGCTTCGCCTTGCCGTCCGTCGCCCACTCGTAGAAGCCGTCGGCCGGGATCAGGCAGCGGCGCGCGTTGAAGGCGCCGCGGAAGGCCGGCTTCTCGTGCGCCGTCTCGCCGCGTGCGTTGATCAGCTTGGCCGCGATCGAACGGTCCTTGGCCCAGGACGGGACCAGCCCCCAGTGCATGCGGGCAAGGCCGCGTCGCCCGTCCTTCGCGCCGATGACGGCGACCTGCTGGGTGGGGGCGATGTTGTAGCGGGGTTCGAGGTTGGGACGCTCGGCGCCGAGGTCGAGGCCGAAGGTTCGCTCCAGCGTGTCGGGCGAGCTGTAGAGGAGAAAGCGTCCGCACATCGGCGAACGCTAGCGCGTCCTCAGGCCGGGATCGAGAGGGCGGCGGCGTCGAGCGGCTGCGGCACTGGCGTTTCGGCCGCGGCGAAGGCAACGGCGGTCAGCGTCAATAGGACGAGGACGGCAAGCTGGGCGAGAAGCTTGGGTGGCGACGACGGGCGAACGAGGGTGCGCACGAGCTGACCTCCACGAGAATTGCCACTCGCCACTGTTGCGGCCGCCGGTTAACGAAAGGCAAACGCCGTCACACCCGGAGCAGCGTTGACCGTTCTCTTCACCGCCGACCATCATTTCGGCCACGGCGCGGCGCGCGGCCTGTTCCGCCGACCGCACACCGACACCACAGCGATGGACGCGGACCTCGTCTCGCGATGGAACGCGGTGGTCAGCCCCGACGACACCGTCTGGCATCTGGGCGATTTCGCGATCCGCGCGACGGTGGATCGCGTGGCGACACTGCTCGCCGACCTGAACGGCACGAAGCACCTGATCCTCGGCAACAACGACCCGGCGGCGACCGCCGAGGCGCCGGGCTGGGCGAGCGTGCAAGCCTTCGTCGAAACCACCGTCGACGATACCGCCGTGGTCCTCTGCCACTACGCGCTCCGCGTCTGGCATCGGCAGGACAAGGGTGCCTGGAACCTGCACGGCCACAGCCACGGTCGGCTCAAGCCGCTGACGCGCCAGGCCGACGTCGGCGTCGACGCCTGGGATTTCCGGCCCGTGACGCTGGCGACGATCGTCGCGGCACGGCGTCGATCGCCCAAGGTCGAGCCTCGATGATCCAGGCCGATCTCGCCGGCCGGGTCGCGCTGGTGACCGGCGCTTCGAGCGGTCTCGGCGCGCACATGGCCGGCGTCCTCGCCCGCGCGGGCGCCGCCGTCGCGCTGGGCGCCCGCCGGTTCGATCGGCTGACGGCCGTCGCCGCCGAGATCGGCCCGTCGGCGCTGCCGGTGCGGCTCGACGTTACCGATGACAGCTCCGTGGCAACCGCCCTCGACGCCATCGAGCGCACGCTCGGCCCCGTCGACCTGCTGATCAACAACGCCGGCATCGTCGAACGTGGCCGCGATCCGCTGGCCCTGGCGGCCGACGCCTTCGCCGCCGTTGTCGACGTCAATCTGACCAGCGTCTTCCGCATGAGCCGAGCCATGGCGTCGCGCCTCGCCGCGATCGGCCGACCGGGCGCCATCGTCAACGTCGCCTCGCTGCTCGCAGCGCGGGTCGCCTCGGGCGTTCCCGCCTACTGCGCGAGCAAGGCCGGGGTCGCGCACCTTACCCGCCAACTCGCGCTCGATCTGGCACCCCTCGACATACGGGTGAACGCGCTCGCGCCGGGCTACATCAAGACCGACCTCAACCGTTCGTTTCTCGACAGCGACGACGGCAGGCGCTTGATCGCACGCATTCCGCAGCGGCGCTTGGGGCGTCTGGAGGATCTTGACGGACCGCTCCTTCTGCTTGTCAGCGACGCCGGCGCCTACGTCACCGGCGCGGTCATCAGCGTTGACGGCGGCCACGCCGTCGCCGGCGTCTAGGCGCCAAGATGCACCGCGCCCACCCCGATGAGCGCAAGGACGCGCTCGGCCTGGCTCTCTCCCAGCAGCTCGACCGCGCGGTCGTCGTCAACCGTGTCGCCCGCCTCAAGGGCGGATCCGTGCAGGAAAACTGGAGCCTCGACGTCCTTGTCGACGGTGCGCCGGCCGCGTGGGTCCTGCGGACCGACGCGCCGTCGGGGCTGCCGGCGAGCTGGGGCAAGGCGGAGGAGTATCGCGTCCTCCAGTTCGTCCACGGGGCCGGGCTTTCAGTACCTGAGCCGATCGCTCTCCTGGATGAGACGACGACGCTCGGTCGGCCGCTTTACGTGATGGCGCGCCGCCGAGGTGAAGCGCGCGGCGCTGTCCTCGTCCGCGATCCCGCCGTCGACCGCTGGGGACCGGCGATCGTCCGCGAGCTGGCCCGAGAGTTGGCGCGGCTGCATCGCTTGCCTGCGCCCGTCGCCGCGCTGGACTTCATGCCGTGCCCGGAGCGGCCGGCTGCGGCGCGGATCAACGACTATCGCGCGTATCTGGCGGACATGGCGGTCACCAACCCTGTCCTCGACTACGCGCTCGACCTCCTCGCCACATGCGCGCCGCCGACGGAACGGCTCGTGCTGGTGCACGGCGACTTCCGCGTCGGCAACGTGCTGGTCCGGGACGGCGCGCTCGAGGCCACGCTCGATTGGGAGTTCGCGAGCTACAGTGACCCGCTCGAGGACGTCGGCTGGTTTCTTGGCCGGTTCTGGCGTTTCGGGTGCTGGCACCGCGGCGCTGGTGGGTTGGCCCCGACGGAGGTTTTCACGGAGACTTACGTGGAGGAGACCGGCGCCCAGTTGGAACGCCGAACGCTCCTCTTCTGGCAGCTGCTGGGTGCCGTGCGTTGGGCCGTGATCGCCCTGCAACAGGCTGAGCGCTGCTTCGTCCATGGCGAGGAGGACCTCGACCTCGCGCTTACCGGAACCGCCCTGCCGCAGCTCGAATGGGACATCCTGGATCTGATCGAGGCGCTCGATGCCGCATGACGACATCGCGCGGATAGCGACCCTGCTGCACATCGCGCGCGCGACGCTCAACGACCTCGCGCCTGACGATCCGTGCGGCGGCGACCGTGATCTCGTCCTGCGGGCGCTCGAGGTTGCGGTGGGATCGCTGACCACGCCCGCGACCGCGTGGGACGCCATGCCGCACCACGGCGCGAGCGAGCTCAAGTCGCTGCGCGCGCAGGTCGCGCGGCGGTTGGCGGTCACTCGGCCCGATTATCCGGCAGAAGTCGACGGGGCACCGCCTTGACGATCAACCCTTTTCCACATGGCCGTCAGCTGTTAGGTCGAAGTGTATATCATTCGCGAGT
>CAYUKE010000325.1:0-3684 GCA_964445185.1 uncultured Geminicoccaceae bacterium | reverse complement strand
GGTGTCGCACCTCGCCCAGTACCAAGAACCTGCGGGCGGCGCCGGGCAGCCGCGCGCCAACCTCAAACGAAGAGCACGTCGCCGGCGTCGAACATCGCCTGCAGGCCCGATTGGGTGAGGGTGACGTCCTCGAGCGTTGCGAAGTCGTCGACGAACTGGCCCCCGCCGGCCTCGGGCGTGCCGGTGAGGTCGAGGGTGAGGACGGTGTCGCCGCTGATCGGGATGGCGAGCAGCACGCCGGTGCTGGCGAGCGTCTCGCCCGGGCCCGGGATCAGGTCGGGATCGACCAAGCCCTCGAAGCGCAGGCGGTCGACGCCCACCTGAAAGCCGATGATCGTGTCGCGGGCGTTGGCTTGGGCTGTGGTGATGTCGCCCGTGCGCCAGGCGAAGACGTCTCGAATGTTGCCGCCACCGGCGTTGATCAGGTCGGAGCCGGGCCCGCCTTCGATGAAGTCGGTATCGTTGCCGCCGCTGATGCTGTCCCGGCCGTTGCCGCCGAAGAGGAAGTCACGCCCGTTGCCGCCGACGAGGATGTCGCCTCCGTTCTCGCCGAAGATGGCGTCGCTGTCGCCTTCGCCGAAGAGCAGGTCGCCGCCACCCGCGCCGAAGATGAAGTCGTTGCCGCTGCGCCCACGGATCTCGTTCACGACGTTGCTGCCGGTGAGCAGGTCGTCGGTGTCGTTGGGCCCGACCCCCGGATTGGCGCGGGTGCCGATCAAGTTCTCCACGTTCTGAACGGTGTCGACCTCGTTGCTGGAGCCGTCGATCAGCGTCGCGAATCCTTGGCCGAGATTGGCGTTGAGGTTGCCGCTGCGCCGTTCGTAGGTGAGCGTGTCGCCGCCGGAGCCGCCGTCGATGACGTCGAAGCCGGGATCGCCCTCGATCAGGTCGTTGCCGCCGCCGGCGAAGATGTCGTCGGCGCCGTTCTGGCCGTTGAGTTCGTCGTTGCCGTTGTTGCCGAAGAGCGTGTCGTTGCCGCTGCCGCCGAGCAGCGCGTCCGGGCCGCCGCGCCCGAACAGCGTGTCGTCGAGGCCGCGGCCGTTGAGGAGGTCGGCGCCGCCCTTGCCGTCGAGGACGTTGGCGTTGCCGTCGCCGGTGATGTTGTCCGCATTGTTCGAGCCGACGACGTTCTCGATGCCGGTGAGCGTGTCGGCGCCCAGCGCGGCATCGAAGGCCGTCCCGAAGGTGAGGCTGACGCCGACGCCATCGCCATCCAGGAAGCTCGCCGTGTCGATGCCGCTGCCGCCGTTGAGGTCGTCGTTGCCGGCGTTGCCCTCGATCAGGTCGTTGCCGGCGCCGCCGAACAGGTCGTCGTTGCCGGCATTGCCGAGGATGGTGTCGTTGCCGTCGTCGCCGAAGAGCTGGTCGTTGGAGGTGCTGCCCTGGATCGTATCATTGCCGCCGCCGCCGCGGATCACGTCGGGGCGGGCGACGGCGCTGGCGACGGTGCTGAAGCCACCGCCACTGAGCGAGTCGCGGCCGTTCTCGCCAAAGATCTCCTCGCGGATGTTGTTGCCGCCGACAATGCGGTCGTTGCCGGCCTGGCCCGAGACGAGGGCCGGCCCGTTGTTGACTAGGCTGCGCCAGGTCCCGAGCAGGACGTCGTTCTGGTTGCCGCCGGAGACGAAGTCGCCCTCGCCGTAATAGATCGTGTCCGCCCCGGCCCCGCCGACGAGCGTGTCGATGTCGCTGTCGATGCTGGCATCCGGAACGATCGCGAAGATCGTGTCGGCGCCGTTGTCGCCGAAGAGCTGGTCGTCGCCGCGGTCGCCGATGATGACGTCCGCGCCCGACCCGCCGCGGACGATGTCATCGCCGTCGTCGGCGTTGACGACGTCGTTGCCGCCGAAGGCGAGGATCTGGTCGTCCCCGTTGGTTCCGGCAAGCAGGTCGGCGTTCGGCGTGCCTTCGATCAAAGCCATGCGTCGACCCCCCAGTGAAACGCAATCGCTTTTTGGACGTTAATCAAGAGCAAGAAACACCAAAGCGCGCATTTCGGCAATGCGACGATATCCTGACGCGCACGAGCAAGTTCTATTTTGAGTGTTGATTGCTTCGCAGCCGACACGCTCAGCGAGCGTGGAACAGCCGATAGCTGGCCACCGCCGTGGCGAGCAGCGGGCCGTCGCTGTTGCGCTGGCGCAGTTCCATCCGCGCCTGGGCGACCGCCTTGCCGAGACGGTCGATGGTGGCGGTGGCGACGACGAGGCCGGGCGGGACCGCTTCGAGGAACTGGGTCGCCATGTTGATCGTCGCCATGCGGAGCGGTCGGGCGACGAGATAGACCTGAACCCCGCCCGCGGTGTCGAGCAGCGTGAGGGTGACGCCACCGTGCGCCGAGCCGTAGGGGTTGAGGTGGCGGTCGGTGACCTCCAGCCGGATGCGGGCGTGGTCGCGCTCGACCTCGACGAGGTAGCCCACCGTGCCCTGGAAGTCGTTGCGGCCGAGGCCCACCGCGGCGCGGTAGGCGGCGCCCAGATCGTCGTCGCTCACGTGCCCTCGCTCAATTCGAAGCGTCAGCGCTCGCCTGCCGCGCCGGCGCGGAACAGCCTATAGCTCGCGACGGCCGTGGCGAGCAGAGGCGCACCCGGAACGTTGCCATGCAAGGCCATGCTGGCCTGTGCGACCGCGCGGCCGAGTCGGTCGATCCGTGCGGTGGCGACGATCGGGCCTTCGCTCACCGGTTCGATGAGTTGGGCCGAGAGGTTGATCGTGCCCATGGCGCGCGGGCGCGCCTCGATCCAGGCCTGCAAACCTCCGGCCGTATCGAGCAGGGTCAGGGCAACGCCGCTATGCGCCACGCCTTGGCCAACGAGGTGCCGCGCGTCGACGAGGAGATGGATCGCCACCCGGTCGCCGTCGATCCGCGCCTGGTAGCCGAGCGTTCGCTCGAAGCCGCCTTCGCCGCGCGCGGCGGCCTCGCGGTAGGCGGCGAAGAGGTCCATCGCCGCCGAGATCCGCTCAGGCAGTTCGTGCGTACGCGGCCGACGCCGTGACCGGCACGTCGAGCTTGTCGAGCATCTCCTTCGGCACGACTTGCCAAAAGAAGCGCTTCTCGCCGTCGAAATCGGCGAGAATGCGCCGGGCGAGGGCTGACTGAGTCGTGCCGAGATGCTCGGTCAACAGGTCCTCCAAGACGCCCGCATAGTGGTCGACCTCGATCCGCTGGCAGATGACGAAGTCCTCGTTGAGCCGGATCGACCGGTTGCGCACCGGGTCCCACAACCGACCCTCGGGATCGTAGACGAAGGCCATGCCGCCCGACATGCCGGCGGCGAAGTTGTCGCCGGTGGGGCCGAGGATGACGGCCACACCGCCGGTCATGTACTCGCAGCCATTGTCGCCGCAGCCTTCGACGACGGTGATCGCGCCGGAATTGCGAACGGCGAAGCGCTCGCCGGCCTGGCCAGCTGCGAACAGCTTGCCTGCGGTGGCGCCGTAGAGGCAGGTGTTGCCGATGATGACGTTCTCGTGCGGCACGATCGGTGACGAGACCAGGGGGCGGATGGCAATCGTGCCGCCGGAGAGGCCCTTGCCGACATAGTCGTTGGCGTCGCCGAACAGCTCGATGGTGAGGCCCTGGACGGCGAAGGCGCCGAGCGACTGGCCGGCGGAGCGGCGCTGGCGGACGGTGAGATGGCCAGTCTTGAGGGGGCTCATGCGCCACTTCCGCGTGATGTGCGC
>CAYUKE010000324.1:0-3703 GCA_964445185.1 uncultured Geminicoccaceae bacterium | reverse complement strand
CGTTAGAACCCGTGGCGGTGGACCGCGAGCGCACCGCCGGCCGGGACCTGGTGACGATCGGCCATCGTCATCACCACCGAGCCGAGGCGACGCATCTCCTCGTGCAGGAGACCCACGGCGTTGTTCAGGGCGTCATCCGAGCGAAAGGAGTTCGAGCAGACGAGCTCGGCCAATCCATCGGTCTTGTGCACAGGCGTCGAGCGAACTGGCCGCATCTCGACGAGGCGCACCGGGACGCCGGCACGCGCGAGCTGCCACGCCGCCTCGCTGCCGGCGAGGCCGCCCCCGACGACCGTGACCCTATCCTGCACGGCTTGCTCCCCCGAAGCGTTGACGGCTTCCCCGTGTGTCGGCACCGCTAACTGATGCGTATCGCGGCTGGGGAGGGAGCACCATGTCGCCCGATGATCTGATCCGTCGTCTCGGTCTCATGCCCCATCCCGAGGGCGGGCACTATGCCGAAACGCATCGGGCCGAGGCAAGCGAGGGTGCGCGCTCGGCCGTGACGAGCATCTACTACCTACTGTGCGCGGGCGAGCGCTCCCACTGGCACCGCATCGATGCGACGGAAATCTGGCATTACCAGGCCGGTGCCGCGCTGTCCCTCGACATCGCGCTGGCGACCGAGCGGTTTCAGCATCGGATCGGGCCCGACCTGCTCGGCGATGACACGGGCCACGCCGTGGTGCCGCCGTCGGCCTGGCAGCAGGCACGCCCGCTCGGCCCGTGGAGCTTGGTCAGCTGCACGGTGGCGCCAGGCTTCGTGTTCGACCGGTTCGAGCTGGCGCCAGCCGATTTCGAACCGTGACGGGAAGCGCCGGTAGACCCTGGGCGCTCGTTACCGGCGGTGCCCGGCGGCTCGGCCGTGTTCTGGTCGAGGCCGCCGCGGAAGCCGGCTTCGCGGTCGCCGTTCACGCGCATCGCGCACGCGACGCCGGCGCCGAGCTCGTAGCGGCGCTTGGTAGCCGTGATGTGCCCGCTGTGCTCGTTACGGGGGACCTGTCACGGGCTGAGACACCCGCCGCGCTCGTCGACGAACTCGCGTCTGCAGAAAGAACGCCGTCCCTGTTGGTGAACAGCGCCGCCCTGTTCGAGCACGACCGTCTGGCGACCGTCGACGTGGACCGTTTCGATCGCCAGTTCGCGGTGAACTTGCGCGCGCCCTTGCTTCTCGCCCAAGCGTTCGCCGGAGCACTGCCTGCGACGATGGCTGGGCACATCGTCAACCTTGCGGATGCTCGCGTCTACGGCACGTCGCCGCACTATCTCTCGTACTCGCTGAGCAAGGCGGGCGTCGTCGCGATGACCCGGCGGCTGGCCCAGGAACTGGCGCCTCGCATCCGCGTGAACGCGATCGCACCCGGTCTCGTGCTGGCGGATGCGGGCATGTCGGCAGCCCGCGCAACTGCCCTGACCAAGCGCTACCCGTTGGCGCACGGCGGCACGGTCGAGGACATCGCCGCCGCGGCCCGCTTCCTGTTCAGCGCCAGCTCGATCACCGGCGAGGTGATCTGCGTCGATGGCGGCGCCCACCTTGGTGAGCGCCGCGCCTAACCGCTCAGGACGTTCCGTCGAACCTGGTCGGCGCGGGCTCCACGACGACGGGCCCGCCGGCAGTCAGCTCCATAATCGCCAAGCCGTGCTGGGCTACTCCCGTTGGCAGCAACCGGATGACGCCGGCCTCGCCCTGATAGCCACGAGGCTCCGTCAGACGCGCGACGGCCGTCTCCGGCTCGCGCGCCGCGTCCGAGGCGATCAGCAGCCCATCATAGCCGAGCACCGCGAGCGGGTGCGGATCACGACCGAAGGCTCTGCGGAAGCGTGTGCGGAAGTCACGCACGGCGCTGTCGGCGACGCCTGCGTACCACGACCCGCGCAGCGAGGGTTCGAGCATCACCGAACGGTCCTCCTGCCACAGCATCGTGCCGAGCATGCGGACGTCGACGGGATCGATCTCGTGACGCGGCAGGAGCTGCGCGACCTGGCGCAGCCGCTGGCCGCCGTCGGCGATGAAGAGCGCGTCGAAGGCCGGCAGATTGTTCGTGTCGCCACGCAACTGCTGCATGCGCGTACCAGCGTCGATCGCATCGCTGCCGTAGAACTCAACGCCGACCAGCGCCCCGCCGGGAACCGCGGCGACGGCGGTTCGAAGGCTGTCGACCGCGGCGCGGCCATAGGGATCGTCGGGGGCGATGGCAGCGATGCGGCTGAAGCCGCGGCCGCTGGCGTAGCCGACGACTCGCCTGACCTGTTCAGAGGGGCGGTAGCCGAGAACGAAAAGGCCGTCGCCGGCGATATCAGCCTGGCTTGAGAACGACAGCACCGCCGTGCCTTCGGGGCGGGCAAGAGCCGCCACACGCTCGGCATGGCTCCCGACCAGCGGG
Source organism: uncultured Geminicoccaceae bacterium (assembly GCA_964445185.1). Lineage (GTDB taxonomy): Bacteria > Pseudomonadota > Alphaproteobacteria > Geminicoccales > Geminicoccaceae > JAAAPF01. Next base: position 1,319 of record CAYUKE010000324.1, on the reverse strand, counting down.
CCAAGGATCACGTCGACGTTACCGACCTCTAAGAGCTCACGGGCCGCAAGGACGGCACCGTCCGGGGTGCTCTGCGTGTCCCTGGTGACGAGCACCAAACCATCGCCACCGCGCTCGAGCACCGCCATTTCCGTCGCCCGCGCGAGGTCCTGTCCGACCTCGCCGAGCCGGCCGGAGAGCGGCAGCAGAACGCCCACCCGTCGCGGCGTCGCGGGCGGCGTCTCCACCACGCGGCCGGCACCCGTTGCGGTCGACTGCGTCGGCGGCGTTCTGGTAGTAGGTTGGCAGGCGGTTAGGGCGATCAGGGCGAATGCCAACGCCAGTGGCCACGACCGACGGGGCCACGATAAAATGGAAGGGCGTCTCATGGTCTCGATCGACCTCGGCGGTTGATGGAGCGGGTTCCGGAGACCTCGGCACCGCCGACACCCGCCGCCGACGCGCCTGCCGCGTTGGTTCCGGGGCTTTACCTCGTGGCAACCCCGATCGGCAACCTCCAGGACCTGTCGCCTCGCGCAAGCGCGATCCTGGGTGCAGCAGATCTCGTTCTCTGCGAAGACACGCGGGTCACCGGTGGCTTGCTCCACGCGCTCGGGTTGCGCGTGAAGATGCGCAGCTACCATGAGCACAACGCCGAGGCCGTGCGCCCGGACGTGCTCCGTCGTCTCGACGACGGCGCCCGCATCGCGCTCGTCAGCGACGCCGGCACGCCGCTCGTCTCGGATCCCGGTTACAAGCTTGTTCGAGCAGCCCTCGACGGTGGTCATCAGGTGATTCCGGTACCCGGCCCATCAGCTGTGCTCGCTGCGTTGACCGCGTCGGGGCTGCCGACCGATCGCTTCTTTTTCCAGGGCTTCTTGCCGGCAAAGCCCGCGGCGCGCACGCGGGTGATCGACGAGATTGCCAAGCTGCCGGCGACGCTGATCGTGTTCGAGAGCGCACAGCGCGCGGAGGCGACCTTGGAGGCGTTGGCCCAGCGTCTGGGCGAACGTCGTGCGGTGCTTGCCCGCGAGCTCACCAAGCGGTTCGAGGACTTCCGTCGCGCGACCCTAGCTGAGCTCGCCGATAGCTGCCGATTGGACCCGCCGCGCGGCGAGGTCGTCCTGGTCGTCGCCGGTGCCGGCGAGGAACCCGTGGTCGACGACGCGGCCGTCGACCAGGCGCTGCGTGCGGCCTTGTCGGAGAGCGGGCCGAGCGAGGCCGCGCGCCGCGTCGCCAATGCCACCGGCAGGCCGAGGCGTGCGCTCTACGCGCGCGCGCTCTATCTTCGCGGGTAATGAGCCGGCGCGACCGTGAGCGCGCCGGCCGAACGGCCGAGG
>CAYUKE010000323.1:0-3714 GCA_964445185.1 uncultured Geminicoccaceae bacterium | reverse complement strand
GGGCGAGATCGGCCTGGAACGGTCCAAGCGCTCTGGAGCAGGGTCGACCCTTAGTCTCCCGACAGCGGAAACCTTGGGCGCGGTCGGACAAGGCGTCGTGCGGCCCGAAGCGGACGCTGCGCCTCATGCTGGGTGCGTCGGTGATGTCACGGACTGCTGACCAGTGAGTGCGCCTGCACAAACTGGTTCGCGAACCCTGCTGAAGGTTCACGAATGCCGGCTTGCAAGAGCGACGCCTGTTCGGTCCTGAGCCGCCGAGGGAGACTAGTCGAAGCCAGCGGCGCGGAGGCCCGAAAGCAACTCTTTCGAGTGCACCTCGTCGTCAACTATCGACGCGTAGCCCTCCGCATCGAAAAACGGATACGCGGCCAGCGTCCGCCGAACCTCGCGTTGCGCTGCATCCATCTTGCCAAGTTTCGCAAATACGGCCGCGAGAACGGCGTGGGGGCTGGGGTCCTCGCCAAACTCCCGCGCTCCGCCGCCCAGCGCCTCCGCAGCGGCGTCGAGGTCGCCAGTGAGATAGTAACTCAGGCCCAAGTTGGAACGGAACCAGCTTGGAAGCTCAGGGTCGATACGAAACGCAACTTCGAGGAATGGCTTAGCTACCTCGGGCTCGCCTTGGAACAGAAACGTACCGCCGCAAGTCCCTTGAGCGCGCGCTGCACTGGGATTGACATCGATCGCCTGAAGACATGCCGCACGAGCGGCGTCGTTGGCTCCAAGCAGGAACAACGCCTCGGACTTCGCGATGAGAGCCTCTACGTTCTGAGGGTCCTGCTGGAGCGCTTGATCGGCAAGGTCAACAGCCGTGTCGAGCGTTTCAGCGGGCCATTCGGTCCAACCCCAGGAAACGTCAGCCACAAGTGACCAGGCAAGCGCCGCCAATGCTTCCGCGCTTTCGGGTGCGAGCGCTAGCACAGTCTTGAGAAGCGCCTGTGCGTCATAGTTTGACTGTCGATCAACAGCATGCATCAATGCTCGCGCGCGCAGTACAAGGTCATACTCATCATTCGATGTGGCTTGTCGGGAGAGCGCGCGGCGTTGCTCAGAACGCGTCACGTTGGTCGCTAGAGAACCCGCGACAGTCCGCGCTATACGGTCCTCGACATCGAAGAGCTGGCCCACGTCGGCGTCGAAGCGTTCAGTCCAGATGAGCCGCCCATTCTCGGCGTCGGCAAGTTGCACCGACAAACGCAGTACATCACCACTTCGACGGATCGTCCCGTCGACGACGTAGTCTGCGCCAAGCTGCAGATGCGCCTCGTCCAGTCCACTCTCGCGAACGTCGAAACCCGAAACGGCGTTCCAGGACAGCACCATGAAGTCGGAAAAGCGGCCGAGGTTCGAGATAACGTCGGTCGTTACCCCCTCCGAAAAGTAGGCCAGTCCTTCCGGCGCAGATGGGTCGGAGAATGGGAGAACGGCCAGCACGGGTTTTGCCGGCCCTTCGTCGATGGCCCACGGGACATGCGACCGACTGGCGAGATACGCTCCGCCCATCGCTAGCAAGATGAGGATCGCGCCGGCTACACCAAGAGCATGTAGTCGCTTCACCGACGCTGCGCCGCCTGTCTGAAAAGGCGGGGAGGCGATGTAGACTTTGACGGGCGCGGTGATGTTCTTGAGCCTGCGAACGCCAGCGGGGGTAAACGCCTTCTTCTGGCGTGGGAGCAATTGCGCGTGTGCGGCGGCCGTCACGGCGACGCCGCCGCGCGGCGCCAAAGTCTCCACTCTGGCCGCCACGTTGACACCATCGCCGAACAAGTCGCCGCCATCGACGATCACGTCACCAAGATTCACCCCGACGCGAAAACGCAGCGAGTCACCCTCGATCTGGGCCCTCCGCGCTTCGTCGCGCTGAAAGTCGATGGCCGCCGATACGGCGTCTACGACGCTGCGGAACTCAGCGAGAAACGCATCGCCTGCGGTTCCGACGACACGTCCGCCCTTCGCATCCACGACCAGCCGCGCTCGGCGCATGGCGCCAGCAAGTAACGCATGAGCGCGCTCTTCGTCGGCGTGCATCGAGGCGCTGTAGTCGATCACATCCGCGTGAAGAATAGCGGCAAGCCGACGGCTCGCGGCCGCTTCAGATACATTCGCGCTATCTCGCACGCTCGTCATTGTCTCTCCATCGCCACAAAAGCGCGACGGTATGGTATCACGCAGCGTGGTAGGGGGAGGAACGAATGACGACGCGCCGCCATCTGCTAAGTCTCAGCGCGTTTGCGCTTGGTTCGCTGGTGCCGTCGAGCGCGCACGCCGGCGAAGTGATCAACGCACAACCCGGCGGAGTGGCCGTCAAGGGCTACGACGTCGTCGCCTACTTCACAGTTGGGCGTCCCGTAGAGGGTGATCCGCGGTACACGCATCAGTGGCGTGGCGTTCGCTGGCAATTCGCCAACGTCGCGCATCTCGACGCATTCGCTTCCGAGCCCGCGCGCTACGCGCCGCGATACGGCGGGTTCTGCGCCGGAGGTATGGCGCGCGGGCGCCGGGCACCGATCGATCCGGAAGCTTTCGTCATCCACGACGGCAAGCTCTATTTGCATTTCAATCACGCCTCCGCGGAAACGATGCGAGCCGATCCCGAGGTAATGGTCGAAAGAGCCGATGAGAACTGGGTGCGGCTCCGTCGCACGGAGTGAACACCGAGCAGCAGCCACAACCGAAGACGAGTTTTACGCCACGCGCTTGCCCTCGACCTCCACGCGGCCCTCTGCCGGCGTACCCACAATGCGTAGGCTTGGTCCAAGGCGCCCAAAAGATCACCACGACTTGATGCACGCTCGGACGCGAAATTCGCCTAGGCCAGTAGCCAAGCCCGAGGCCTATTCTAAGCGCAAGTTGGCCGAAAGCACCTGCGGCCGGGGCGGCGGAAGGACCTAACAAAGCGGACGCAGGGATTGGAGGCGCGTATGTCCCAGATCCGTCCAAAAGGGCCGTGCGTCGAACCACGCGCCACGTTCGCGCCGAGCCGTGAGAAGGCATGTGGCCAGTTCGGAAGCGCCTGTAACAGGCGCAGGGGGTAGGGCCCTACGCCGTGCTGGCGAGGAGTTCCGCTTGGATGTCGCGGGCGCGTTGGACCAGCGCGCGGTCGAACGCCGCCGCGTCGGCGCGTGCTGGCGGGACGTCGCCGATGCGGGCCACGGCTCGCGCCAGGCCGGCGCCGTGCGGTAGTTCGAGCGCGGTGGCGAGCCTGGCGAGTTCCGTCGCCGGCTGTGCGCAGAGCCGATCGTACGGCAGGACCAGGACGGACGAGGCTGACGCTGCCAGGTGCTCGTAGGCGGCGATCCAGTAGCGCAGCCAATAGGCCGGCGCGTCGGGACCGGTGTCGTCGCCGGATGCGCCGTTGCGGGCGAAGGCGAACGGCCGGTGCAGGCGGCCGAACTCGTAGTGGCCGATGTCGCCCATGTACGTTGCGACGAAGGGCTCGTCGGCTTGCATCGCAGTGAAGCGCTGATGCTGGCGCCACAGCGACCAAGCGTGCTCGACCGGGTCGCGGACGAGGACGACGATGTCCGCGTCGGGAAAGAGCCGCGGCAACAGGTCGTGGCGGGCGATGTTGCCGTTGTTCTTCGAGGCGTAGCGCGCGCCCGGCGCGGCCCCGGCGCGAAGCGCCACGACCTTCTTGAAGTGGGTGCGGAAGAACGTGGCGGCCTCCTCGTCGAGGTCCGCCGCCTGCCAGAGATCGATCCGGTCGGCATGGTACTT
>CAYUKE010000322.1:0-3735 GCA_964445185.1 uncultured Geminicoccaceae bacterium | reverse complement strand
GGATGCCTAGCGCGCGAACCGCTCGGCCGGCAAGGACGAGCGCGATTCCTTGCAGGAGCGCGAGCATGAGCGGACGCACGAGGCAAGCTCGCGCCTCCGCCCCGTCGCCGGCGCCGACCGCCTGCGCCGTTAGGCCGGTCGTTCCCATCCGCACCGAGGCAAACACCAGGTAGATCGCCGCGAACGCCGTCGCACCCAGTGCCACCCCACCGAGATGATGCGGCTCCGGCAGATGACCGACGACGGCGGTATCGACCATGCCCAGGAGAGGGACGCTCATGTTCGCAAGGATCAGGGGCCAGGCGAGCTGCCAGATCTCTCGCCGTGGCGACGCTCGTGGCTCTCGGCGGCTCATCGCCGGTGAGCGGCCCGCAGGACCAAGATATGCTGCGCAAGCCATCGTCGCGGTTCGGCTGCCCAACGTCGCTTGAGCGGCGCGCCGCGGCGCACCATACTCGTCTGATGGCGCGCCACCGTAGCGAACGCAGCACAGATTTGGACGCGGCCGCTCCGCCGGCGTCGGCGCCGGTGTGCGCCTGGCCGGGATGCGATGCGCCGGCACCGTTCCGGGCGCCGCGTTCCCGCGATTGCCTGCGCGACTACCAGTGGCTCTGCCTTGAGCATGTCCGGGAATTCAACCGAACCTGGGATTACTTCCAGGGGATGAGCAGTGGGGAGATCGACCAGCACCGCCGCGAGGACGTGGTCTGGCACCGACCGACCTGGCGGGCGGCTGCCGGCGTCGCGATGCCGCGGGTCGACGACCCACTCGGCGCTCTCGACGAGCGCTTCGAGTTCGCTGGCGCAGATGCCTCGCGCCCGCCTCGGCGCGTGACGGCCGAGACGGAGCGGATGCTCAAGCGCCTCGGCCTCGACGCCACTGCGGCGCTGGCCGAGGTCAAGGACCGCTACAAGGCGCTGGCGAAGCGCTTCCATCCCGACCTGCATGGCGGCGATCGGTTCGCGGAGGAGCGGTTGAAGTTGATCAACGAGGCGTATACCTACCTGCTGCACTGCGGGGAACTTGCCTGAACCCCGCCCAGCCGACCGGAGAGTCACCTTGACCGCCAAGGCTGTCGCGCCAGCGACGGGTGAAATCGACCTGTTGCCCGAGGTCCCCGACATCACGATCTCCGTTCAACAGACGTTCGGCATCGACAGCGAGCTGGAGATCGGCGCGTTCTCGCGGACGACCCCCTATGTGCCGCATGTCGACGAGACCTATCGGTTCGATCGCGACACCACCTTGGCGATCCTGGCCGGATTTGCGCACAACCGCCGGGTGATGATCCAGGGCTATCACGGCACCGGCAAATCGACCCACATCGAGCAGGTCGCGGCTCGCTTGAACTGGCCCTGCGTCCGGGTCAACCTCGACAGCCACATCAGCCGCATAGACCTGGTCGGCAAGGACGCGATCGTGCTCCGCGACGGCAAGCAGGTCACCGAGTACCAAGAGGGCATCTTGCCCTGGGCCTTCCAGCATCCGGTCGCGCTCGTCTTCGACGAGTACGACGCCGGGCGACCGGACGTGATGTTCTTCATCCAGCGTGTTCTCGAGGCCGAGGGTCGGATGACCCTTTTGGACCAGAATAAGGTCCTCAATCCGCACCGCTCGTTTCGCCTGTTCGCCACCGCCAACACGGTCGGCCTGGGCGATACGTCCGGCCTCTACCACGGCACCCAGCAGATCAACCAAGGGCAGATGGACCGCTGGAATATCGTCGCCCAGCTCAACTATCTCAGTCATGAAGCCGAATGCGAGATCGTCTTGGCTAAGCTGCCGGCCTTTGCGACCGAGGCGGGTCGCAAACGTGTGGCGCATATGGTCGCGCTGGCAGACCTGACACGGTCAGGCTTCATCGCCGGCGATATCTCGACGGTCATGTCGCCGCGCGCAGTCATCACCTGGGCCGAGAACGCAGAGATTTTCGGCGATCTCGACTTCGCCTTCAGGGTCACCTTTCTCAACAAGTGCGATGAGGCTGAGCGACAGATTGTCGCCGAGTACTATCAACGTTGCTTCGGCACCGAACTGAGCGAGTCGACGGCCAACGTCACCTTGAGCTGAGGACGCGGCTTGGACGCGAAGAACCTCGTCGAGGACTTCAACAAAGCACTGGCGGCGACGACGCGGGCGATCGCCGACAAACCGACATTGACTGTCGGCTTCCGCGGCGGCGAGAACAACCGGCGCCGACAGAATGCACCCGCGGACGTTCGCCTGCCGGCCGTCCGTCCCGATCTGCATCCAAGCGAGGTCGCGCGGGTACGGGGCGAAGCCGACGGCCAAGCGCTGCGGATCCGCCACCACAACGCCAAGCTCCATGCTCGGTTTCAGCCGCAGGGCGAGATCGCGGTCGCGATCTTCGACGCCTTCGAGCAGGTCCGTTGCGAAGCGCTCGGCTGTTCGTACATGCTCGGTGTCCGGTCCAACCTGAACACCGCCACAAGCGCGCGGCTGATGGGCCCGCAGGACGCCAACGTGCAGGGCTCGGTAACCGGTGACCGCCAGGACGAGGGCGCGCTCGCCCAGGTCGCCGAGCTCTACGCGCGCGAACGACTGATGGGCTTCAAGACGCCGGCGATCCAGGAGCGGATGCTTGAGCGTTGGCGCGAGATGCTGGACCAGCGGATCGGCGACGGGGTGCGTGCGCTCGGCGATTGCTTGGCCGACCAGGAGGGCTTCGCCGCCCAGGTCCGCATGCTGCTGCGCGACCTCGGTCTCGACGAGGAGACGGAGCTGCCGCCGGATCGCAGCTTCGACCAGGAGGACGATGACGAGGGCGAGCAGCCGCCCGGCTCCGGCAAGCAGGAGAGCGGCGAGCAGGACGGTGACGACGCCAGCCAGGAGAGCGAGGCCTCCGAGCGGGGTGAGGCCGAGCAGGAGGAACTGGCGGGTGAGGCGGAGGACCAGCTCGACGGCGCCGAATCCCAGGACCAGGGCGCCGAGGTCGAGCCCGACGATGCGCGGCAGAACCAGCCGCAGCTCGCCCAGCTGCCGGGGCAGCCCTCCGACTACCGGATCTTCACCCAGGAGCACGACCAGATCGTCTACGCCGAGGAGCTCTGCAGTCAGGCCGAGCTGACCCGGCTGCGGACGCAGCTCGACCAGTCGCTTGAGCGCTTCCAGGGCATGATCGGGCGGATGGCGAACCGGTTGCAACGCCGGCTGATGGCGCAGCAGCTGCGCGCCTGGTCGTTCGATCTCGACGAGGGCCTGTTGGACACCGCGCGGCTGTCGCGGGTCGTCACCGCGCCGGGCCAGCCGCTCTCGTTCAAGCAGGAGAAGGACACCGATTTCCGCGACACCGTCGTCACCCTACTGATCGACAATTCGGGCTCGATGCGCGGGCGGCCGATCGCGGTCGCCGCGGCCTGCGGCGACATCCTCGCGCGGACGCTCGAGCGCTGCGGGGTCAAGGTCGAGATCCTCGGCTTCACCACCCGCGCCTGGAAGGGCGGCGAGGCGCGCGAGAGCTGGCTCGCGGCCGGGCGCCCCACAAACCCCGGACGGCTCAACGATCTCCGCCACATCGTCTACAAATCGGCCGATGCGCCCTGGCGCCGCTCGCGGCGCAATCTGGGGCTGATGATGCGCGAGGGGCTGCTCAAGGAGAACATCGACGGCGAGGCGCTGGAATGGGCGCACCAGCGGCTGCTGGCGCGTCCGGAGCAACGGCGCATTCTGATGATGATCTCCGACGGCGCCCCGGTCGACGATTCCACGCTCTC
>CAYUKE010000321.1:0-3751 GCA_964445185.1 uncultured Geminicoccaceae bacterium | reverse complement strand
GAAGAGGGCGTACCCCGCATCGGCGGGGTCCACGCCCGCCCGGGCGATGGCCTCCATGTCGAGGCCCGCCTGGCGGCAGATCTCGAGGGTGCGGGCGTTCACGACGTGGGCCGCCGGCACGGGAGAGCGCAGAAGGAAGTCGTGGATCTGGCCCGGTAATACGAGGTCGTCGGTGTAGCAGCCGTGCCCGCGCAGCAGCCGGGGATCCTCGTTGCGCGGAACTGACTGGCCGACGCCGAACTTGCCGCCGGGCACGACGCCATCGATGTCCGTCATTTGCTTCCCCCCTGCCGCTTCGCCGGCGGCGCATGCATCGCGCTTGGTCGACGCCGATCAACGCTATATATGAGCGCCTTCCCGGCGGATCGAGAGCGAGCCTACGCATGGAGTTCGAAGGACCGGCCAGCCGGCCGATCAGCGAAGCACTGACCTTCGACGACGTGCTGCTCGTGCCCCAAGCATCGGATGTCCTGCCCGCCAGCGCCAGCACGCGAAGCCGGCTGACCCGCGAGATCGAGCTGGAGATACCGCTGCTCTCGGCGGCGATGGATACCGTGACCGAAAGCCGTCTCGCGATCGCGATGGCCCAGCTCGGCGGGCTCGGCGTCATCCATAAGAACCTGGACGTGCAGGCGCAGGCGGACGAGGTCCGCCAGGTGAAGAAGTTCGAAGCGGGGATCGTGGTCAATCCCGTGACGATCCGGCCCGACGCGCGCCTCGCCGACGCGCTCGAGCTGATGCGCGCGCACGCCATCTCCGGTGTGCCGGTGACGGACGACGGCGATCGCCTCGTCGGCATCCTGACCAATCGCGACGTGCGCTTCGCGGACGATCCCGACCAGCCCGTGCGCGAGCTGATGACCTGCGAGCGCCTGGTCACGGTCCGCGACGGGGTGAGCCGCGCGCGCTGCCGCCAGCTCCTCCACCAGCACCGGATCGAGAAGCTGCTCGTCGTCGACGACGACTACCGGCTGATCGGCCTGATCACGGTCAAGGATATCGAGAAGGCCGAGCGGCACCCGAATGCCTGCAAGGACGACCAGGGTCGGCTCCGGGTGGGCGCCGCGACGGGCGTGGGGCCGGCGGGCATCGAGCGCGCCGAGGCGTTGATCGCGGCCGGCGTCGACGTCGTCGTCATCGACACCGCGCACGGCCACGCCAAGGGCGTCGTCGATACGGTCGCGACGCTCAGGCGGCTCGGCAACGAGACTCAGATCATCGCTGGCAACGTCGCCACCGGCGATGCCGCGGAGGCGCTGGTCGAGGCCGGCGCCGACTGCATCAAGGTCGGCATCGGCCCCGGGTCGATCTGCACGACCCGCGTCGTCGCCGGCGTCGGCATGCCTCAGCTGCAGGCGATCCTCGCCGTCACCGAGCGGACGCGCCGAGCCGGCGTGCCGGTGATCGCCGACGGCGGCATCCGCGCCTCGGGCGACCTCGCCAAGGCGATCGCAGCAGGTGCCGACTGCGCGATGCTGGGTTCGATGTTCGCCGGCACCGATGAAGCGCCGGGCGAGGTCTTCTTGTATGAGGGGCGCTCGTACAAGAGCTATCGCGGCATGGGCTCGCTCGGCGCGATGGCGCGCGGCTCCGCGGATCGCTACTTCCAGGCGGAGGTCTCGGAGCCGTTGAAGCTCGTGCCCGAGGGGATCGAGGGTCGTGTCCCCTACAAAGGCCCGCTGCAGACCATCGTGCATCAGCTCGTCGGCGGCCTAAAGGCGGCGATGGGCTATACCGGTAATGGCGATATCGCGGCGATGCAGCAGAGTTGCCGGTTTGTCCGGGTGACCCAAGCGGGCGTCGTCGAGGGACATGTCCACGACGTTCGGATCACGCGCGACGCGCCCAACTACCGCCGCCAGTCCTAAGGCTAGAGGCCGCTGACGAAGCCTTAACCGGTCGGGGCTAGCCTGCCCGCTTGCCACGACGAGGTTTCCGTATGCGCGCTTCGGCATCGAGCGACCAGGCGACCGGCCAGGCCGGCCTGCTCGTGCCCGCGACCCTGCTCGCCCACGGCGTCGGCTCGCCACTCAACGTCCTAAGCGGCTACACGCGCCTGCTTGACGCCGGCGCGCTCGGCCACCTCGACGCGGAGCCGGCAGCCGCGGTGGCAGCGATGCGCGATGCCGTCCGCGACCTGGAGCAGCTCCTCGACCTGCTGCTCGCCGACCTGCCCGAGGCGCCGAGGCCGACCGCCGGCGTCGCCGATCTCAGCCCAGCTTTCGGCGAGGCGTGGCGCACGCGCGGCTGGCGCCAGGTCGCTGCCGACGATGACTTCAAGCTTGCGGGCGCCGCGTGGGCCGGCTGGCCCGCGTTGTTCGCGAGCCTCCTCGCCGTCGCCACCGCACGGCCCGCGACGCTCGTCGTCGTCGAGGCGACCGGCGAAGGCGTCGCGCTCACCTCCGAGCCGGGCGGCCGCGGCAGCGGCGACGACGCGTTGGCACTGCACGTAGCCGAGGCGCGGGCGCGAAGCGCGGGCCTGCTGCTCGCCGTCGCCGACGACCGGCTCCGGCTCGGCGGCGGCAGCTTAGCCGGCAACGGCCGTGTTATGTTGCGGATCGCGAATGGTCGCGATGACGACTGAGCACTTGGTGCTGGACTTCTCAGGCCCGGCTGGTACTTTACCGAGCAACGCGCTGGGTTAGGCAGACATACCGTCGGGGCTACCGACCACTCGCACACGAAGTCTGCTTTCGCGACGTCCGGCCGCCGTCTTCATATCACGCTGACCGGGCTAGCGCTCGACTTGATCGCGTTTCTTGGCTGGGTTGCAAGGGCCTTCGATGTATCCGTACCGTCGACACAACCAGCGAAAGCGCTCGCGCACAGGCGCACGCCGAAACAAAGGCGGCGGTCGCCGCCTACCCGGCACGGCGCGCGAGCTGATGCCGTTGATGCAGCCGGCGACTAAGGCTCTGGCGCAGATGCTCGCCGGCAACACCAAGGCGTCGGGCCAGTTCGTCTACGCACGTAGCATGGTCGAGCGGGCTGATCAGATCGTCGCCGAGAAGCAGCTCGAACGTCTCACCGTCCGCGATCGTGAGGAGTTCCTCGAGCAGCTCGCCCGCCTGAAGCTCACCGTCAACGACGCCGAGGACGAGTTCGGTCCGATCGAGCTCGACAACGAGGGCGACGGTGAAGGCGCTGAGGACGAGGACAACGAGGCGACGGGCGAGGAGCCGGCCGAGGAAGATGCGGCGCCGGTCGACGAGGCGGCGGAGCGGGAGGCGGCAGAAGCCGAGCGGCAGCGCGCCGAGGCCGAGGCCGAAGCGCAGCGCGAGCGGTTGAAACGGATCGCGCTGGCGCTGATGGCGCCGGCGGCATCGACGCCCGAGCCGGTGGCGGCACCGGAACCGGCTTTCGCCCCCTTCGAGCCCGACGAGCCGGCGCCCGCGCCGCGCTCGGCATCAAAGGCGAAGAAGGCCGACACACGCGCCGCCGCATCGCCGCGACGGCCGCGGATAACCCTGCGCAGCAAGGCCCGGGACGCGGAACCGGCTGAACAGGACGAGCGAGGCGTTGCCTCGGAGGGCTGAAGCCCCACATCTAGTCAGCGTGGTTGCGCGGCATTGGGCTTTGTCAGCAGTTCCCCGCTGCGGTGAAGCCGGCTATCGTCCCCGCGCGCCCGGTAGATGCAGTCGAGCGATGGCCAACGACCCGTTCCAAGATCCCGAAACGCCGTCTGGTGACGTCGCGCCCACGCCGCGGGCGAAGACCCAACGACCGTCCCTCTACAAGGTGCTCCTCCTCA
>CAYUKE010000320.1:0-3770 GCA_964445185.1 uncultured Geminicoccaceae bacterium | reverse complement strand
TGCACCGCGATGCCGGCGGCGAAGCCGAGGGCAATGGCCGGGGTCCACTTGAGGTGGGAGGAGAAGGTGTAGGTGCCGTGGCCGACGGCCATCAGCGCCACGCCCGCCGCCGAGCCGATGGCGAGCAGGCTGCCACCGACCCCGGTAGTGAACGTGATCAGCAGCCACTGCGGGTCGCTTAGCGCTGGGTCCATGGTGAGCACCGCGAACATCACCGGGATGTTGTCGACCACCGCCGACGCCAGGCCCAGAAGGATGTGCGCGACCGTGGCGCCGAGCCCGTCGTAGAGCCCGTGCGCCAACACATCGAGATAGCCGATGAAGGCGAGGCCGCTGACGCAGAAGATGATGCCGAAGAAGAACAGCAGCGTGTCCCACTCGACGCGCGCCAGCGACTTGAAGATATCGAAGCTGGGCTCGCCGTCCTGGCGGTGGATCCGCAGGTTGTAGAAGTGGATCATGAGCAGGCCGAGCCCGGTCATCATGCCGAGGAAGGGCGGCAGCCCCAGGACCTGCTCGAAGCTGACGGCGAGGAAGATCGTGAACAGCCCGAGCGCGATGGCGCGCTTGGAGCCGCGGTGCATCGGCTTGGCCCGGCCTTCGATCAGCGGCGAGCCGTCCCCAATCACGCGGCTCATCAGCAACGCCGGAATGACGTAGGCGACGACCGACGGCAGGAAGAGCGCGAAGAAGGCGAAGAAGTCGAGCTTGCCAGCCTGCCAGACCATCAAGGTGGTGATGTCGCCGAAGGGGCTGAAGGCGCCGCCGGCGTTCGCTGCGACCACAACGTTGACCAATCCCGTCGCCACGAAGCGGGGCCGACCGACGCCGACGGTGGCGACGACCGTGCCCATAACCAGCGCGGTGGTGAGGTTATCGGCGACGGCCGACAGGAAGAACGCGAGAATGCCGGTTGCCCAAAAGACACCCACATAGGTTAGTCTGGCGCGAATGAGCCGCTCCCGTAGCGCCTCGAAGACGTGCAGACGGTCGAGCGCCGCGATGTAGGTCATCGCCGCGAGCAGGAACAGCGCGAGGCCGGCATACTCGTCGAGACCGTGCATGACGGCCTCGTGGATCTCGTCGTGGCTGATCCCGTAGTCGGGCGCCATCCAGGCGACGAGCACCCAGATCAACCCAGCGGCGAGCATCACTGGTTTCGACTTGTGGAGCGTCGTGCGCTCCTCGGTCATGACCAGCGCGTAGGCGAGCGCGAAGATCAGCAGGCAGGAAAGGGAACGCTCGTCGGTAAGCGGCGTCAACGGGGCGGCGAGACGCGCCATCGTCACCCAGGCGACGTGCAGCACCGCAAAGCCCAGGATCAGCGACGCCGCAACCAGCGGACCGCTGATCCGGCTGGGTTGGCGAACCAACAGCATTGAAGCAGGCCTCCACACGCATCGGGTCTGCGTGTTGAGATAAATTGTAATCGTTTCGCGCTAAACCTGCGCTTGCATCATAGTGCCGGGCCCAGAGGGACCGTCGGATGGTCACGCGCCAGTGCCGATTCAGGCAGCCCCTTCGCCGTCGAGCGACTTCGTCACGATCTCGAACAGGTCGCGCGAGCCGCCCTCCGCGCCCGCGAGCCGCTCGAGTTCGCCGCGCATCTGCCGCTGCCGTTCGTCGTCGTAGCGGCGCCAACGGTTGAACGCGGTCGCCAACCTGGCCGCGACCGTCGGGTTGCGCCGATCCAGCTCGAGGATCGCGTCGGCGACGAGGCGGTAGCCGGCACCATCACGGCGGTGGAAGCCCGTCGGATTGCCAGCGGCGAACACTCCCAGTACCGACCGCACCCGGTTCGGGTTGGCGAGCTCGAAAGCGGGATGGTGGAGCAGCGCCGCCACCTCCTCGACGACTGTCGTCCGCTCGGCGATGGCCTGGACGGCGAACCACTTGTTGATCACCAGGGGCTCGACCCGCCAGCGCTCGAAGAACTCGGCGAGGACATCGACGCGCTCCGGCCAGGACCAGCGGGCGACGAGCCCGAGGGCGGCGAGCTGATCGGTCATGTTCGTCGCCGTCCGCGCCTGGTCGACGACGCGGCCGCGAACGCGCTCCGGGTCGCCATGCGCCAGATAGGCCTGGCTGGTGTTCTTCAGCCGCCGGCGCCCCATCGCCGTCGCGTTGAGCGCGAAGGTGCTGTCGGTCATCTCCTCGATCAGATCGGCGAACTTGGCCGCGAAGGTGCCGCCCAGGCCCGCTTGAGCGACCTCCCGCACCTTGGCCACGGCATCGACATCGATGACCGTCATCTGGTCGCCGAGATAGCCCGCGGACGGTAGGCCGAGCAGCTGCGCCTTGAACGCCGGGTCGATCGCGTCGTCCGCCAACACCGCGCCAAAGGCGTCGACGAAGCGATGCGGCAATGTGATCGGCCGGCCCGCGGCCTCGTCGTCGATCAGCCGCGTCAGCGTACGGACCGCCAAGGTCTGGCCCGCGTCCCAGCGCGCGAACCCATCAACATCGTGAGCCAGCAGATGCGCGAGATCGTCGTCATCAAGGTCGGCAACGATGCGGACCGGCGCCGAAAACCCGCGAAACAGCGACGGCACCGGCCGCGACGGCACGCCTTCGAACACGAAGCGTTGCTCGCTCGCCACCAGCTCCAGCACGCGCTCCGTTGCCACGGCCGAAGGTTCGCCAGCAAGGCGTAACGCCACCTCCGCGCCGGCAGCGTCGATCAACCCCAACCGGACGGGTATGGGCACCGGGTCCTTGGTCGGCTGACCGGGCGTCGGTGCCGTCGCTTGCCGGAGCGTCAGGGTGTAGCGGCCAGCCGCCGGGTCCCAGTCGCCTTCGACCCGCACCTCGGGCGTTCCCGCCTGTCGGTACCATGTGAAGAACGCGGTCAAGTCGCGTCCCGACGCGGTCGCCATCGCCGCGATGAAATCTTCGCACGTGACCGCGTCCCCGTCATGCCGTTCGAAGTACAGTTGCATGCCACGGCGAAAGGCTTCCTCGCCGACGAGCGACTGGATCATCCGAACGATCTCGGCGCCCTTCTCGTAAACTGTGCGCGTGTAGAAGTTGTTGATCTCGACGTAGCTTTCGGGGCGGATCGGGTGCGCCAGCGGCCCGGAGTCCTCGCTGAACTGGCTCTCACGCAACAGAGCCACGTCGCCGATGCGCTTGACGGCCCGACTGTAGTGATCCGCTGTGAACTCCTGATCGCGGAAGACGGTGAGCCCTTCTTTTAGCGTCAACTGAAACCAATCGCGGCAAGTGACCCGATTCCCGGTCCAGTTGTGGAAATACTCGTGCGCAATCACACGCTCGACGTTGACGAAGTCACTATCTGTTGACGTATCGACACGGGCGAGAGTTGCTGAGGTATTGAAAATATTGAGCCCCTTGTTCTCCATCGCGCCAAAGTTGAAATCGCTGACCGCAACGATGTTATAAACGTCGAGGTCATACTCGAGCCCGAAGCTTTCTTCGTCCCAGGCCATCGCTCGCTTGAGGGCAGCCATCGCGTGATCACACTGGCCGATCGCGGCCGGCTCCGCCCAGATCCTGAGCTCGACCTGGCGACCGGACCGGGTGCGGAACCCGTCCTCCAGCGACGCGAGATCGCCCCCGACCAGGGCAAACAGATAGGATGGCTTCGGAAAAGGGTCCTCCCAGGTGGCATAGTGCCAGCCGTCACCGAAGGTGCCTGAGGAAACGGGATTGCCGTTGGCGAGCAGGACGGGCGCTATGGCCTGGGGTGCTTCGAGCCGGACGCGGTAGCGGGCCAGGACGTCCGGTCGGTCCAAGAAGTAGGTGATCCG
>CAYUKE010000319.1:0-3790 GCA_964445185.1 uncultured Geminicoccaceae bacterium | reverse complement strand
CAGATTCACATCATTAACCGCGGCCACCAGAGTTCGGATAAGCTCGTTCTCGTAGGCATTAATGCCGATCAACAGAGCCCGGTCTTCGGCGCGGGCCGGCACGTTCGGCGATAGCATCATGGCGACGAGCCAGACGGCAAGGAGTCTGCCGAACAGCGGGGATAACGTCATCGGCTCAGTCTCCTTCCATGCTCGTGTAAAGCGGTTGAATGCCAATCTGGTAGGCCTTGTCTTGCAGGTGCCGCCGCAGCAGACCAGGCAATTGTTTTGCATAAGAGCCGCGCAAGCGCTGGCTTAGCTCGGACAGCGGCGCTTCGCTCGCGAGAACAACAAGATGGTCTGCGCCGAATGGCCCGATGACTTGCAGAGGAAGTCCCCAACGGTTGCCGACCGCGATTCTTGACGCGTCCCCCAGTTCCGGTCTGGGAAACAGGAACTGGACCTTGCCGTCCGGGGCCATGTTGAAGACCGTGACGTGGGGCTGAGCAAGGGGTTCGCTGGAAAAGGAAATGACCGCGCCCTTGGCGTGGCGTGCTTCAGAAGGGTCAAGCGACATGTCCAGAGGCGCGTTGATGTGCATGTCCTGGATCACCGGCAAGACCCGCCACTTGTCGATGACGGCCTGAAGGCCAGATATTCCGATGTCATGAGCGACCGGATCGCCCACATCATTGAATACAGTCCGCGCCTCGGCGTCCCAGGTCAGTTCCGCCGCCGCTCCGCCGCGAACAACAGTCGCGCCATCGAGATGTTCCTCCAACGCGGCCACCCTGGTAGTCGACAGATTGACTAGCCTCACCCGAATGGTGTCTGCCTCGGGTTCGCTGGGCGGTGTGGTTCCCGGAAGGTTTGTGAGCAGCGGGGTCGTTGTATCTTCGCCCCGGTAAATGGCATTGGCGTAGTGCTGCGCCTCGGATAGCTGGCGTACGAGGCGCGTCACGAAAGGTTTGATTTCCAGCCATGTCAGCGCCCCGTCGTGGTTCCGGTCCGCAGCGCCCTCCAGCGCCCTCGCAAAGGCATAAGACAGCGCGCCGCGCCGCTGTCCGTCTATGGTTACTTCGGGCGATTTCTGGTCTTCCTGGGTGGCGGAAAAGAAAACCAGGTTGGACGGCAATTCAGTGTTCGAAAGCGAGCCGTCATCGGCCGAGGGCAATTCGAGCTCAGGCATCTCCCCTAAGCCGTAGGGGGGAATGGAGCGGACGGCGGGCGCGCTCGGCCCTTGCATGCTGCGCATCACCGTGCCGGAGTGACAGGCGTCTGCGACGAATATGACCCGGACCCCCTTTGCTTGCGCCGCAAGAAACCACTCGTAAAAAGTATCGTCCCGAAGCCGCTGGGAATGGGCCGGGCTTTCCTCGTCCCGGTTGAATTTCCCGAGCAGAAAGCTCTCGTCCAACCCGTCACTTTCATCGCGCGGCAGGCGGTCGGCCTCCTGGCTGCCGTGCCCAGCGTAAGTGAGGACGATTGTATCTCCGCGCTTGGCAAGCCTGAGTAGGCGTCTCCATTCTTGCGTGATGCGCGCCCGGGTGGCTTCTCCATTCGTCAGAACGACGACCTGCTGCGGTGAGAGCTTCTCGAGACTTTCGGCGATATCTTCTGCGTCGTTGACCGCCCCTTCAAGCGATGCCTCATGCGCGTACTCGTCGATACCGATGACGAGCCCGTAAAGATCAGCGCGCGTAGGTTCGGTTGACGCCAACCAAGCGAAGACGGCCGCGACGCCGACGAAAAAATGCGTCTTAAACCCAGAATTGTTCAGCACGACCCGCCCTTCTCGCGTTCCAGCTCGACCCTGCGGTCGAGTTGATACCGCTCATCCTCGCTGTAGCGGCCGGGATCATCCGGCTCAAACCGCTGTGTTTCACCGCGGCCCGACATGCGAATGCGGCCGCGATACTTATTTTCCTCCAGCCGAGCTTTCACCGCGTCGGCGCGGCGTTCCGACAGCCACTGGTTGTAGTCCTCGGGGCCGCGCGGATCGGTATGACCGACTAGATGGATATCCGGATCGCCCTGCCGCCGCAGGTAGCCGCGCATGTCCTCGAATGCTTCGCGGCCCTTGCGGGTGAACGCGACAGAGTCATACTCGAACTGTATAGGGACCGCGGTTCTGCGCGGCTCATAACCCCGGAAGGTTGGGCATGCGAGTCCCCTCGGTTCGCCGCTGCGGTCGGTGCGTTTGACGTATTCCGGCGACAGCAGGCTAGCGGTCTGGGCCTTTTTGTGGATGGCTGCGATGATGGTCGCGTCGGGCGGCGTCGGGTTGCGCTGTTCATCCCGGATATCGTCAAGTGCGTCCTGGTAGAGCCGGACAGCTTGCGCATAGGCGTTGGACTGCATTGCGAAATCGCCGGCCCATGCCGCAAGCCGCCAGGGACGGCCGTAGTCAAGGCCCTGTTCGATAAGCCGTTGCTGCTCGGCCGGGTCATCCGACAGCGTGTAGGCGCGCCGGTAGAACAGAATGGCGACAGCGTGGCCGAGCCTTGCCATGTCGGGGCCGGCGCAGGCGCCAGTCCGTTCGACGCGGTCGAATGCGCGCGCCGCGCGGTCGACATCCAGCGTGGGCTGGGCGGCTCGCGCTTCCCGGAAGGCGTTAACGCACCCGTCGGAGGCAGCCGCGCCGCTGGCCGCCACAGTCAGTGCGCTCAAGCTGGCGATGACCAGCGAAGTCGCGCGCAGCAAGTTTCCAGGTTTCCGCATTTTCCTCCCCAGTTGCGCCGTTGAGTTGGTTATCGGGATGCCCACTAGGTCTCGCGATCGTGCAAGGCCGCAGCCCGTGCCTCCAATCCGTTCACCGGCGGCACCCTGTCCCCGCCAGGCAGGTCCGCGGCGGCGCGCCGCGCAGCGTCACTTCGGGCACTTGCACCCCGCGCGTCGCTTCGGCCACATCTCCGGCAA
This sequence comes from uncultured Geminicoccaceae bacterium, assembly GCA_964445185.1. Classification (GTDB taxonomy): domain Bacteria; phylum Pseudomonadota; class Alphaproteobacteria; order Geminicoccales; family Geminicoccaceae; genus JAAAPF01. Next base: position 892 of record CAYUKE010000319.1, on the reverse strand, counting down.
CCAGCGCCAGCACCTCGCGGAACGGCTCCTGCGGCGCGGTCTCCAGCCGGCGCAATAAAGCCTGCGCAAAGGGCGAGCCCTGCCCCGCGATTCCGTCCTTGGCGAGCGCGCCAGACACGGTCGAGTTGACGACCAGCGTGCCCGTGCCCACCACACGCTGCAGCCCGCGGAAGCCGCCGCTGACAGCCTTGCTGCGATCCGGGCATTTCGGGAAGGGGTCGTTGCGGCAGGCATCGAGCATCACGATCCGGCGCTTGGCCGGCTGGATCGCCGCGAACACGTCGTTGAGCTTGATCGCGCGCTTGAGCGTCTCGCCCGCGCAGGCGTCGGGCATGTCCGACGGCGCGAGGATGTTCCGGCCCGCCAGTTCCATGCCGTGGCCCGCATAGTAGACCAGCGCGACATCGGCATCGCGCGCGGCCGCGCCGAAATCGGCGATGGCGTCATGGAAGGCGAGAAAGCCGAGATCGGTCTTGCGCGTGACGTCGAAACCGTGCCGCTCCAGCAGGGCGGCGAGCTTTTCAGCGTCGCCGACCGGGTTGTTGAGGCGGGACCAGTTGTCGTAACGTGCGTTGCCGATCACCAGCGCGATACGCTTGCCCGGCGCTTCGGCGGGTGGCGCGGCCGGCGGATCGCTGGGGTCCTCGTCCAGTGCCGCCAGACGCTTGCGCGCCGTGCGGTGCGCCCAGGCGCCGTTGCTGTACTTCTGCGGCACGGCCAATGCCGAATAGTAATCGGCCTTGGCTTTCGCGATCTGCCCGAGCTTCTGGTAGGTCATCCCGCGCGCGGTGTATGCGGCGGTATATTCCGGATCGATCCGGATGGCCTCGGTATAGTCTGCGATCTCCTTGTCGAGGTCGCCCTTTTCCAGATGCGCTAAGCCGCGATTGTA
>CAYUKE010000318.1:0-3806 GCA_964445185.1 uncultured Geminicoccaceae bacterium | reverse complement strand
GCCGCGACGTTGCCCGAGTGCGACTTGCCGCGGATCAGGTTGGGCGAGCCCATCAGCGTCGGCAGGTCGCGGTCGCGCGCTGCCAGCGCCGCCTCAAGCGTCGTCGGGAATTCAGTCAGGCAAGCGCCGAGGGCGACGGCTTCCTCAATGTGCTCGATCCTGGCGTCGTCATGGGTCGCCAGCGGGATCGCGCGCGTCCGCGAGAGCTCCGCGAGCCTCTGTCGATTGGGCGGCCCATAAAGCCTCGAGCCGTCGATCAGGCCCTGAATGTGCGCCTCGACCTCGTCGGCCGTCAGATTGGGGTTCTTCTGATAGCGCTTGCGATAGGCCTCGAGATCCGGCGACTGCCGATCCCCCGGGGTGTGGTCCATCACCGACATCATGGCGGTGAGCGGACTTTCGGCGCAGGCCAGAAACAGATCGACCACGTCGGCGTGGGTGATCTCGCAGCGCAGATGCAGCCGATGCGCGACGCGGAGCATGCCATGATCGGAGGCGTACTCCAGGCCCTCGATCATCGGCTGGATCATTTCAGCACGGGTATCCCAACCGGAAGCCGCGCCCACCGTCAGGCTGTCGTAGACGGTGGTGATGCCGGCAGCAGCCACCTGCCCGTCATGGGCGATGGCGGCGGCGACATTGTCCCAGAGGACGCCGGCACGGGGCTGGAAGTGCCGCTCCAGATTGTCGGTGTGGACATCGACGAGCCCGGGCAGCAGGTAGGCGCCGTCGAGGTCGATGGCCGCGGGCGTGCGCACAGCCCCGAGGTCGATGCCGGTGATCCGGCCGCCGGCGATGGCGAGCGAGCCGAGAACGACCTCGTCGGCGAGAACGAGCCGCGCGTTGGTGAGGGTCGTCTCACCGGTTCGCGCCCGCTCGCGGCTGAGAACGTCGCTCAAGCCACCCGTCTCCCTTCGCGCCAGACCGCGACGGCGGTCGGCAGCTCGCCCGTTCGGCGCACGCGCACCACGTCCGCGCGGCGACCGGCAACGAGTCCGCCGCGGTCGTCGAGCCCGAGCATCGCCGCCGGCCCACCGCTTACCAGATCGATCGCACGTTCCAACGGCCAGCGAAAACGATCGTGGAGGCGGAACGCCGCGTGCAACAAGCTCACTGGAACGTAGTCCGAGGAGAGGGCATCCAGCAACCCGGCCTCGGCGAGGTCCCCGGCCGCAGCATTGCCGGAGTGCGAACCGCCGAGAATGACGTTCGGCGCGCCCATGACGATCGCCAGACCTTGGCGGCGGGCGGCCTCGGCGGCGGCGAGCGTCGTCGGGAACTCGCTGATGGAGCAGCCTTCGGCGTGCGCCTGCGCGACGTGCTCCGGCGTCGTGTCGTCGTGGCTCGCGAGCCTCAGCCGACGCTCGCGGCAGAGCGCCACGATCCGCTGGCGATTGACGTCGGCATGACGGCCTTGCTCGGCGACGCGCCGCTCGACCAACGCCTCGAACTCGGCGTCGCTCGCCTCGCTGCGGCCGCGATGGAAGGTGCGGTAGCGCTCCAGGTCCTGCCATTGCCGCTGACCCGGCGTGTGGTCCATCAGCGAAGCGAGGATCAGCGCCGGCTCGTCGAGCTGCTGCTCGAACAGGTCGACGACGTTCGGATCGGCGATCTCACAACGAAGGTGCAGGAAATGGTCCGCCTTGAGCGTGCCCGCCGCGCGGCCGTGGGCGATCGCCCGCAGCGAGACCTCCATGAACTCCAGCCGCTCCGCCTTGCCGCCGTAGAAGCCGACGCAGACGGCGTCACAGACGGTCGTGATGCCGGCGGCGGCGATCTGGGCGTCGTGGGCGAGGAGGGCCGCATCGGCCGGCCAGCGAACCTTCGGTCGTGGCTGCACCTGCCGTTCGAGATTGTCCGTGTGGACCTCCACCAGACCCGGCAGCAGCAGATCACCTTCGCAGTCGAGCCCGGTGCGCGTCCGCGCGCCGTCGACCGCAATCTCGCGGATCATCCCGTCCGCCACCACGAGCGCACCGGAGACGATCCCCGCCGGGGTGACAACGCGCGCGTTGGTGAAAACCTGCTCGGTCATGCGGCGTCCCGCAGCGCCGCCACGTCGATCGCGCGATCGGCCACGGCCTCACGCACGTCGCGGTCGTGGAAGATGCCGAGAATGGCGGCACCGCGGGCCTTGGCCTCGCCGATCATCCCGACGACGGTCGCCCGGTTCTCGGCGTCGAGCGAGGCCGTTGGCTCGTCCAGCAGGAGCAGCGGGTAGTCGTGGGCAAAGCCGCGCGCAATGTTCACCCGCTGCTGCTCACCGCCGGAGAAGGTGGCGGGTGGCAGGCTCCAGTGGCTTGCCGGAATGCGCAAGCGGTCGAGCAGCGCTCTTGCCCGCGCCCGCGCCGTCTCCGCCTCGGTGCCCAGCGCGCGCAGCGGCTCGCCGACGACGTCGACGGCGGGCACGCGCGGCACGCAGCGGAGGAACTGACTGACATAACCCATGGTCCGCTGGCGGACCGCGAAGATCGTGCGCGGATCGGCGCTGACGAGGTCGACCTCCGCACCGTCGTGCACGACGCGCACCGTGCCAGCGGCTGCCTTGTAGTTGCCGTAGACGAGGCGGAGCAGCGTCGATTTGCCGGTGCCGGAGGGCCCCGCGAGGACGACACACTCGCCGGATACGACCGAGAACCCGGCGCTGCGGAAGACGTCGATGGTCGTGCCACCCTGGAGGTGGAGGACGAACCGCTTGTCGAGGCCTTGAACCCGCAACATCGCGCTCAGCCCTGCAAGATGGAGGCGACGAGGAGCTGGCTGTAGGCGTGCTGCGGGTCGTCGAGCACCTGGTCGGTCAGACCCAGCTCGACGACACGACCGCGTTGCATGACCAACATCCGGTGCGACAGGAGACGAGCAACGGCGAGGTCGTGCGTCACGACCACAACAGCGAGCGACAGCTCGGTGACCAGGGTCCGCACCAAGTCGAGGAGACGGGCCTGGACGGACACATCCAGGCCACCCGTCGGCTCGTCCATGAAGACGATCCGCGGTCCGGTCACCAGGTTGCGCGCGATCTGTAGGCGCTGCTGCATCCCGCCGGAGAACGTCTCCGGGAGATCGTCGAGGCGATCTTGGGGGATCTCGACCCGCGCCAGCCAGTCCGCGGCAGCACCCCGGATACGACCGTAGTGGCGCTCGCCCAGCGCCATCAGCCGCTCGCCGACATTGGCGCCGGCCGACACCTTAAGCCTCAGGCCATCGCGCGGCGCTTGGTGCACGAAGCCCCATTCGGTCCGCGCCAGATGGCGCCGCCGCGGCTCGTCCATCGTCACGACGACCTCGAGCCCGCGGTCACGGGAGCGGTAGAGCACGGCACCGCTGTCGGCGGGGAGGCGGCCGGCGATCAGGTTGAGCAAGGTCGTCTTGCCGGAACCGCTCTCGCCGACGACGGCGATGACCTCGCCGGGCCAGACATCGAACGAAATCTCATCGACCGCATGAATGCGCCCGAAGCTCTTGGCGATGCCCTCGACCTGAAGGAGCGGTCCATCGACCGGCGGTGCCGCGCTCACCGACCGATCTCCGAAAGCGGGGCGCTGGCACCGCGGTGGCCGGCCGCGCGGCGGCGGGCACAGTAGTCACTGTCGGAGCAGCAGAAGAGGCGGGTGCCCGCATCGTCGACGACGACCTCGTCGAGGTAGCTGTCCGTCGCACCGCAAAGCCCACAAGGCCGGTCCCAGGACTGCACGGCAAAGGGATGGTCTTCGAAGTCGAGGCTGACGACCTCGGTCCAAGGCGGCACGGCGTAGATCCGCTTCTCGCGCCCGGCGCCGAAGAGCTGCAGCGCCGGGCTCATCGAC
>CAYUKE010000317.1:0-3830 GCA_964445185.1 uncultured Geminicoccaceae bacterium | reverse complement strand
GGCAGCCAGACGCCGGGCCGCACCGGCGCCGGCTCGGTAACGATGGCTCAGTGCCGCGAGATCGCCGAGCAGAAGATGGTCGACCTCAACGCCTACGACGTCGACGGCGCCGTGCAGATGATCGTCGGCTCGGCCCGATCGATGGGCTTGCGGGTGGAGGACTAGGCGATGGCGAGCAAAGGCAAACGGCTTCGTGGCGCGGCGGCCGAGATCGAGCCCACGCGGGCCTACGCGCTGGCCGAAGCGGTGGCGCTGGTGAAGAGCACCTCAAAGGTCAAGTTCGACGAGACCGTGGAAGTCGCCCTCAACCTCGGGGTCGACCCGCGCCACGCCGATCAGATGGTACGCGGTACCGTCGATCTGCCACACGGGACTGGCAAGACTGTTCGCGTTGCGGTGTTCGCTCGCGGCGATAAGGCTGAGGAGGCCACGGCGGCCGGCGCCGACCTCGTCGGGGCCGAAGATCTGGCCGAGACGATCCAGGGCGGCAGCATCGCTTTTGATCGTTGTATCGCCGCGCCGGACCTCATGCCGGTCGTCGGTCGCTTGGGTCGGATCCTCGGCCCACGCGGGCTGATGCCCAACCCGAAGCTCGGAACGGTAACGCCAAATGTCGGCGACGCCGTCCGGGCGGCGAAAGCCGGCCAGGTGCAGTTTCGGGTCGAGAAGGCTGGCATCGTGCACGCCGGCGTCGGCCGGGTGAGTTTCGACGAGGACAAGCTGCTGGCGAACGTCAAAGCGTTCATCGATGCCGTTACACGGGCCAAGCCTTCTGGCGCGAAGGGAACCTACCTCCTCCGAGCGCATCTGAGCTCGACCATGGGGCCGGGCGTTCGCGTCGACCTCGCGACATTGGCGAGCTGATGCGTGCAAAAGCGCTTGCAAGGCTGGGCGCCATCACTATCTTCGCGTCTCCAGTGTTGCAGAGCGCCGCATCCGTTTGTCGCGTGCGGCGCTTGTTCGTCGTGGCAGGGCCGGGGCCGGCTCGCCTGGAGAGGATGACGTGGGTGGTGCGCGGGTCGCGCACCGGCGGAGGCCATTTTGCTTAGGGCGGAGAAGAGCGACGTCGTGGGCTCGCTGCGCGATGCCTTCGAAGCGTCGGGCGTGATCGTGGTGTCGCATTACCAGGGGCTCGACGTCGCCGAGATCACCGGCTTACGACGACAGATGCGTGAAGGCGGGGCGAGTTTTCGGGTCGCCAAGAATCGGTTGGTAAAGATCGCGCTGGAAGGCACGCGGTTCGCGGCTGCGGGTGCGTTGTTCACGGGTCCGACCGCGATCGGCTTGAGCACCGATCCCACCGTCGCGCCTAAGATACTAACGGATTACGCCAAGAAGAACGACAAGCTCCGGATCGTCGGCGCAGGCCTCGGCGGCACTCTGCTTGATGCCGACGCCGTGCGTGCGCTCGCGGATATGCCGTCGATCGACGAGCTCCGGTCGAAACTTCTTGGTGTGCTGTCGGCGCCAGCCGCGAAGCTGGTCGGGCTGCTGGAGGCGCCGTCCTCCAAGCTGGTTCGTGTGCTCGCCGCGCCGAACCAGAAGTTCGTAGGCGTGCTGCGGGCGAAGTCACAGGCGGCTTAAAGAAATCAGGGGTCGACGCGCAGCCGCGCTGGCGTCGCCGGACGGGACAGGAGTGGAGTTTCGATGGCCAATCTGGAGCAGATCGTCGACGACCTTTCGAACCTGACGGTTCTCGAGGTCGCGGAACTGTCGAAGATGCTTGAGGAGAAATGGGGTGTTACGGCGGCTGCGGCGGCGCCGATGGCGATGCCCATGATGCCCGGCGCCGTCAGTGGCGATGCGGGTGCCGGCGACGCGGCCGCAGCCGAGGAGCAGACGGAGTTCGACGTCATCCTGACGGCCGCGGGCGAGAAGAAGATCAACGTCATCAAGGAGGTCCGCGCGATCACGGCGCTCGGCCTCAAGGAGGCGAAGGATCTCGTCGAGGGCGCGCCGAAGCCCGTCAAAGAGGGCGTGAACAAGGAGGAAGCTGAGAAGCTCAAGGCTCAGCTCGAGGGCGCCGGAGCCTCCGTGGAGGTCAAGTAATCCTCAGGTTCAAGCTCGAACATCGTTTGATGCCGCCGCCGGCTGGCGGCGGCGTAGAAGTTCGCGCGGGCTGGTCCGCTGCTCTTAAAGGGCACGGGCCGGCCCACGTCGCGTTGGCATCGCTAAGAACCGGACCGCCGCCGGACAAAGCGGGTTCGACGCCGCCCGCTCGACACAGCTCACGCAGGGGCTAATTCGCACATGCCGATAGCACAGACGGCACGCAAGCGCATCCGCAAGACCTTTGGTCGGATCCCTGAGGTCACGACGATGCCGAACCTCATCGAGGTACAGCGCGAGTCGTACGAGCATTTCCTGCAGATGCGGTTACGGCCGGCCGAGCGCGAGCTGCTCGGGCTGCAGGAGGCGTTCAAGTCAATCTTTCCTGTGAAGGATTTCGCCGACCGCGCGGCCCTTGATTTCGTGCAGTACGAGCTGGAGGAACCCAAGTACGACGTCGACGAATGTCAGCAGCGCGGCCTGACCTTCGCCGCGGCGCTCCGGGTCACCTTGCGGCTGATCGTCTGGGATATCGACGAAGAAACGGGCTCGCGCAGCGTCCGAGATATCAAGGAGCAGGACGTCTACATGGGCGATCTGCCGTTGATGACGGACAACGGCACGTTCATCGTCAACGGCACCGAGCGGGTCATCGTCTCGCAGATGCATCGCAGCCCCGGCGTGTTCTTCGATCATGACCGGGGGAAGACGCACAGCTCGGGCAAGTTCCTGTTCGCGGCGCGGATCATCCCGTATCGCGGGTCTTGGCTCGACTTCGAGTTCGACGCGAAGGACTTGGTCAACGTCCGCATCGATCGACGGCGGAAGCTGCCGTCGACGAGCTTCATGATGGCCCTCGGGATGTCGCCCGAGGAAATCCTCAACACCTTCTACCGGCAGAAGCACTTCACGCGTGCCGGCGACGGCTGGAAGGCGGCGCTCGATGCCGAGGCGCTCAAGGGTCAGAAGCTCGCCTTCGACTTGATCGACGCCGGCTCCGGTGACGTCGTGCTGAGCGCCGGGACTAAGGTGACGCCAAGACAGCTGAAGCGGCTCGCCGAGGCCGGCGTCGAGGAGGTCTTCCACACCGCCGAGGAGATGCTAGGCCGCTACATCGCCGAGGACCTGATCAACGAGGAGAACGGGCTCGTTCTGGCTGACGCCGGGGCCGAGATCGGGGCAGACCTGCTTAAGGTACTGGCCGACAACGGCATCGAGACCCTGCCCCTGCTCGATGTCGACGCGAGCGCCACGCCATACATCCGCAACACGCTGGCAGTGGACCGTTGCCAGGGTCGCGAGGATGCGCTCCTCGATATCTACCGCGTGCTCCGGCCTGGTGAGCCACCGACGCTGGAGACGGCGGAAGCGCTCTTCAACGGCCTGTTCTTCGACCGCGAGCGCTACGACCTCTCGCCCGTCGGTCGCGTCAAGATGAACATGCGCCTCGAACTCGAGGCTGACGATACCATCCGTGTGTTGCGCCGTGAGGACATGCTCGCGGTCGTCAAGACGCTGCTCGAGATCAAGGACGGCCAAGGCGAGGTCGACGACATCGACCACCTCGGCAATCGCCGCGTGCGGTCGGTCGGCGAGTTGATGGAGAACCAATTCCGGGTTGGTCTGCTGCGCATGGAGCGGGCCGTGCGCGAGCGGATGAGCTCTGTCGATATCGACGCGGCCATGCCGCATGATCTGGTCAACGCCAAGCCGGTGGCAGCGGCTGTTCGCGAGTTCTTTGGCAGCTCGCAGCTGTCGCAGTTCATGGACCAGACCAACCC